>JUNU01000249.1 GCA_001067655.1 Neisseria lactamica | reverse complement strand
ACTGTCTGCGGCTTCGTCGCCTTGTCCTGATTTAAATTTAATCCACTATATTTTCGACAACCGGCACCAACCCGATTCCGCTCTTTATCCATACCCAACAGTTTGCCAAGGGGTCGTCTGAAATTTTCAGACGACCCCTTGGCTTGCACCTTCGTCCTACAAAATCATCTCCGATTTATTCAACTTGTTGTCTGACTACACCCAATCCGCATCCGTTTCCAAACGCTTCGGAAAGATAGTTTCAAACCTATTCAGATGCAATATATTTCAAAATGATTTGTAAACTAATGTTTTTAATATGGTTTGAAAAATATTTGAGTAAAACAGGCGAGCAACGGTCATCACAAGCTTTGCAAGCCTTCTGTTTTCAGGTATGCTCAAACGGATTATTTACAATTTAATATGTTTTAATTACATATCTAATTGAATTAATAAATGATTTATTTCTAACAAGCTACAAAAAATAGAAATTTCCGCTGTATTTTAATTAGAAAAATGTTTGGGCGTGGATTGCCTGCAATTTCATCAGCCCGTGATTTTGAAGTTTTAGATGAGGAATAGTACATGAATCCCATGTATATCACTTTTGCAATCTATCTGGTTGCTGTTCTCTTGATTGGTCTGGCCGCGTATTTCTCCACGCGCAATTTCGATGATTATATTTTGGGCGGCCGAAGCTTGGGCCCGTTTGTTACGGCGATGTCGGCGGGCGCATCCGATATGTCGGGCTGGCTTTTGATGGGTCTGCCCGGCGAGATTTATCTTTACGGTTTGAATAAATCTTGGATTGCCATCGGTTTGGTGATCGGCGCGTATTTCAACTGGCTTTTACTAGCTGGTCGTCTACGCGTACATACCGAGCATGCCAACAATGCTTTGACGCTACCGGATTATTTCTTCCACCGCTTCGGTGCGGGCGGACACTTGATGAAAGTGGTTTCCGCGCTGATTATTCTGTTTTTCTTCACGATTTATTGTGCTTCGGGCATCGTGGCGGGTGCAACCTTATTCCAAAGTCTGTTTGAAGGCATGACTTATAAACAGGCGATGTGGCTGGGCGCGGGCGCGACCATTGCCTATACCTTCTTGGGCGGATTCTTGGCGGTCAGTTGGACGGATACGCTGCAAGCTTCTTTGATGATTTTTGCACTGATTTTGACGCCGGTAATGGTGTATCTGGGTCTGGGCGGTGCAGAACAAATGTCTGCCGCAATTCAAAGCGTTGCCGCAAGTACAGGCAAGGAATATAACAGCCTGCTTGCTGGTACGACCGTCATCGGCATTATTTCCACTGCCGCATGGGGCTTAGGCTATTTCGGTCAGCCGCACATTTTGGCGCGCTTTATGGCGGCTGAGAGCGCGAAATCGCTGGTGTCCGCACGCCGCATCGGTATGACTTGGATGGTGTTGTGTCTGGCAGGCGCAGTAGCGGTCGGTTATTTCGGCATTGCGTATTTTGGTGCCAATCCTGACCAAACCGCTTCCATGCACGGCAACCACGAACGTATCTTCATCGCGCTTTCTACTTTATTGTTCAACCCTTGGATTGCAGGCATTATTTTGAGCGCGATTTTGGCGGCGGTCATGTCCACTTTGTCTTGCCAGCTTTTGGTTTGCTCCAGCGCGATTACGGAAGACTTCTACAAAGGCTTTTTGCGCAAAAATGCGCCGCAGTCAGAATTGGTGTGGATTGGTCGTCTGATGGTATTGGCGATTGCCATTATCTCGATTCTGATTGCGTCCGACCCTAAGAGCAAAGTTTTGGGCTTGGTGTCTTATGCGTGGGCAGGTTTCGGCGCGGCGTTCGGTCCGATTGTGATTCTGTCAGTATTGTGGAAACGCATTACGGCATACGGTGCTTTGTCGGGAATGATTGCCGGCGCGCTGACTGTGGTGGCATGGGTGGAGTGGGTTAAAAAACCGGCTTTGGCAGCAAATGAAACCGGTATTTGGACCATGTACGAAATCGTCCCCGGCTTCATCGTCTGCTTGATTATCGCTGTTCTGGTTTCACTGACCGACAAAGAGCCGTCTCGTGAAATCCAAGAACGTTTTGAAAAAGCGGACGCGGAATACCGCGAGGCGAAATAAGTGTTTTCAGACGACCTGCCGTTGACCGTAGGTCGTCTGAATTTTTATACGGGAAGGCAGGCTTTATTTTTATATTGATGCTCATGCGGATAATTCGGTCTTTGGGCTTTATCTGCTTTTTATCAAAGCAAAAAATCCTGTTTTCAAGGTAAATTACTTGTTCGCCCCGTATAAATTTATTACGATATTATCTATATGCTTTAAATCTTTTCAGACGACCTCGAAAAGGGATGGGGTCGTCTGAAAATCATCATAAAAACTTTGGAGAATCTTAAAATGTTTGACTTTGCTTTTCCGACACAAACGCCACTGCGCCAAGCGATTACCGATGCTTACCGCCGCGACGAAATCGAAGCCGTTCAGGATATGCTGCAACGTGCACAGATGAGCGATGAGGAGCGTCGGGCAGCGTCCGAACTCGCACGCCGTTTGGTTACGCAGGTTCGCGCCAGCCGCACCAAAGCCAGCGGCGTGGATGCGCTGATGCACGAGTTCTCGCTCTCCAGCGAAGAAGGCATTGCGCTGATGTGTCTGGCGGAAGCCTTGCTGCGCATTCCCGACAATGCGACGCGCGACCGCCTGATTGCCGACAAAATTTCCGAAGGCAACTGGAAAAGCCATTTGAACAACAGCCCGTCCCTGTTCGTCAACGCCGCTGCATGGGGCTTATTGATTACCGGCAAACTGACCGCGCCGAGCGACAAGCAGATGGGTTCTGCGCTGAACCGACTCATCAGCAAAGGCGGCGCGCCCCTGATCCGCCAAGGTGTGAATTACGCCATGCGCCTCTTGGGTAAACAGTTTGTTACCGGACAAACCATTGAAGAAGCGCTGCAAAACGGCAAAGATCGCGAAAAAATGGGCTACCGCTTCTCCTTCGATATGTTGGGCGAAGCCGCCTACACCCAAGAAGATGCCGACCGCTATTACAACGACTACGTTCAAGCCATTCACGCCATCGGCAAAGACGCCGCCGGACAAGGCGTTTATGAAGGCAACGGCATTTCCGTCAAGCTTTCCGCCATCCATCCGCGCTACTCCCGCGCCCAACACGAACGCGTTATGAGCGAACTCTTACCTCGTCTGAAAGAGCTGTTCCTCTTGGGCAAAAAATACGATATCGGTATCAACATCGACGCCGAAGAAGCCAACCGCTTAGAGCTGTCTTTGGATTTGATGGAGGCACTCGTTTCTGACCCCGATTTGGCGGGTTATAAAGGCATCGGCTTTGTCGTTCAGGCATACCAAAAACGCTGTCCCTTCGTCATCGACTATCTGATTGACCTTGCCCGCCGCAACAACCAAAAACTGATGATTCGTTTGGTTAAAGGCGCGTACTGGGACAGCGAAATCAAATGGGCGCAAGTGGACGGCTTGGATGGCTATCCGACCTACACCCGCAAAGTCCATACCGACATTTCCTACCTCGCCTGCGCGCGCAAACTGCTGGACGCGCAAGATGCCGTGTTCCCACAATTCGCCACCCACAATGCCTACACTTTGGGCGCAATTTACCAAATGGGCAAAGGCAAAGACTTTGAACACCAATGCCTGCACGGTATGGGCGAAACCTTGTACGATCAAGTGGTCGGCCCGCAAAACTTAGGCCGCCGTGTTCGCGTGTACGCCCCGGTCGGTACGCACGAAACCCTGCTCGCCTACTTGGTGCGCCGCCTGTTGGAAAACGGCGCGAACTCGTCGTTCGTCAACCAAATCGTCGATGAAAACATCAGCATCGACACGCTGATCCGCAGCCCGTTCGACACCATCGCCGAACAAGGCATCCACCTGCACAACGCCTTGCCGCTGCCGCGCGATTTGTACGGCAGAGGTCGTCTGAATTCTCAAGGCGTCGATTTCAGCAACGAAACCGTGTTGCAACAGCTTCAAGAAAAACTCAACCGCTCCGCCGCGCAAGACTTCCACGCCGCGTCGATTATCAACGGCAAAGCCCGCGATGTCGGCGAAGCGCAACCGATTAAAAACCCCGCCGACCACGACGACATCGTCGGCACAGTCAGCTTTGCCGATGCCGCGCTTGCCCAAGAAGCGATTGGCGCAGCCGTTGCCGCGTTCCCTGAATGGAGCGCTACGCCTGCCGCCGAGCGCGCCGAATGCCTGCGCCGATTTGCCGATTTGCTGGAACAGCACACCCCCGCGCTGATGATGCTTGCCGTGCGCGAAGCAGGTAAAACGCTGAACAACGCCGTCGCCGAAGTGCGCGAAGCTGTCGATTTTTGCCGCTACTACGCCGGCGAAGCCGAAAACACCCTGCCTAAAGACGCCAAAGCCGTCGGTGCCATCGTCGCCATCAGCCCGTGGAACTTCCCGCTCGCCATCTTTACCGGCGAAGTCGTTTCCGCATTGGCGGCGGGCAACACCGTCATCGCCAAACCTGCCGAACAAACCAGCTTGATTGCCAGCTACGCCGTTTCCCTGATGCACGAAGCGGGCATCCCGACTTCTGCCCTGCAACTTGTCCTCGGCGCAGGCGATGTCGGCGCAGCGCTGACAGGCGACCCGCGTATCGGCGGCGTCATTTTCACCGGTTCGACCGAAGTGGCGCAACTGATTAACAAAGCCCTTGCCAAACGCGACGACAGCCCCGTCTTGATTGCCGAAACCGGCGGTCAAAACGCCATGATTGTCGATTCCACCGCGCTGCCCGAGCAGGTTTGCTTGGATGTGCTTAACTCCGCCTTTGACAGCGCAGGACAACGCTGCTCCGCCCTGCGCATCCTTTGCGTTCAAGAAGATGTTGCCGACAAGATGCTCGCCATCATCAAAGGCGCGATGGACGAATTGGTCGTCGGCAAACCCGTTCAGCTCACCACCGACGTAGGTCCCGTCATCGATGCCGAAGCGCAGCAAAACCTGCAATCGCATATCAACAAAATGAAAGGCGTTGCCAAGTCTTACCACGAAGTCAAATCCGCCTCCGATGTTGACCCTGCGAAATCCACCTTCGTGCTGCCGATTTTGTTCGAACTCAACAACTTGAACGAACTCACCCGCGAAGTCTTCGGTCCGGTGCTGCACGTTGTCCGCTACCGCGCCGACGAGCTTGACCAAATCATCGACCAAATCAACAGTAAAGGCTACGCGCTCACCAGCGGCGTACACAGCCGCATCGAAGGCACGGTCAAACGCATCCGCGAGCGTATCGAAGCAGGCAACGTTTACGTCAACCGCAACATCGTCGGCGCCGTTGTCGGCGTACAACCGTTCGGCGGACACGGCATGTCCGGCACCGGTCCGAAAGCAGGCGGCTCGTTCTACCTGCAAAAACTGACCCGCATCCCCGAATGGGTTGCCCCGCCGCTGAGCCGCATCGGACAAGCGGACGAAGCCGCGCTCAAACGCCTCGAAGCCCTGATTCACAAGCTGCCGTTTAATGCAGAAGAGAAAAAATCAGCGGCATCGGCATTGGGACACGCCCGCATCCGCACCCTGCGCCAAGCAGAATCCGTCTTGGTCGGTCCGACCGGCGAACGCAACGCCATGAGCTGGCGCGCGCCCAAACGCGTCTGGGTACACGGCGGCAGCCTCCTGCAAGCCTTCTGCGCCCTGACCGAACTTGCCGCCGCAGGCATCGTAACCGTCGTCGAACCCGACAGCCCGCTTGCCTCCTACACCGCCGACCTCGAAGGCCTGCTGCAAGTCAACAGCAAACCTGAAAGCACAGGCGTGCATCACGTCGCCGCCCTAAGCCCGCTGGACAGCAGCCGCAAGCAAGAGCTGGCAAAACGCGACGGTGCACTCATCCGCATCCTCCCGTCCGAACAAGGCTTGGACATCCTGCAAGTATTTGAAGAAATCTCTTGCAGCGTCAACACCACAGCCGCCGGCGGCAACGCCAGCCTGATGGCCGTTGCCGACTAAAAGGATTGAATAAACGCAAGAGCGTTTGAAACAAAGGTCGTCTGAAAACGTTGGCGAAACCCGCCAAGTCTGTTTTCAGACGACCTTTTTCTATTTTGATAAAAGAGCCATCCTCTCAAGTCCAATGTATTCGGCAATGAAGTAGGATACTGGAATATACAGTGGGCACAATAAGGAAACCGCCTCCCCCGCCATCCCCATAATACTTAATGGCAACAAAATCCCCTGCTTCTATTTCAATTCACATCCACAAAAAAAGGAAGAAACCGAAGTTTCTTCCTTTTGTATTTAAGGTCAAATTTTAACCGCCGAAGTCATCCAAGAGGATGTTTTCATCTTCCACGCCCAAGTCTTTGAGCATTTTGATGACGGACTGGTTCATGATCGGCGGGCCGCACATATAGAATTCGCAGTCTTCAGGTGCTTCGTGGTTTTTCAGGTGATTTTCGTAAACCACGTTGTGAATGAATCCTGTGTAGCCGTCCCAATTGTCTTCCGGCAGCGGATCGGACAAGGCGACGTGCCATGTGAAGTTCGGGAACTCTGCCGCGAGTTGATCGAAGTCTTCAACGTAGAACATTTCGCGTTTGGAGCGTGCGCCGTACCAGAAGGTGATTTTGCGTTTGGAGTTCAAACGTTTCAGCTGGTCGAAAATGTGGGAGCGCATCGGCGCCATACCTGCACCGCCGCCGATGAATACCATTTCGGCATCGGTGTCTTTGGCGAAGAATTCGCCGAACGGACCGGAGATGGTTACTTTATCGCCGGGTTTGAGCGACCAGATGTAGGACGACATTTGTCCTGGAGGCGCATCGGGTACGCGCGGAGGCGGCGTGGCGATACGCACGTTCAGCATGATGATGCCTTTTTCTTCTGGATATGAAGCCATGGAGTATGCGCGCAAAATCGGCTCATCCACTTTCGAAACATATTGCCACAGATTGTATTTATCCCAGTCTTCGTGATATTCCTTAGGAATGTCGAAGTCTTTGTAGGCAACGGTGTGCGGCGGGGCTTCGATTTGGATATAGCCACCGGCACGGAAGGGAACTTCTTCGCCTTCGGGAATGGCAAGCTTGAGTTCTTTAATGAACGTGGCTTTGTTTTCATTGGAAATGACGGTGCATTCCCATTTTTTCACGCCGAACACTTCTTCCGGTACTTCGATGTCCATGTCGGTTTTGACGTTGACCTGACAAGACAGTCGGCAGCCTTCGCGTGCTTCGCGTTTGCTGATGTGGGACAACTCGGTCGGCAGAATGTCGCCGCCGCCACTTTTCACGACAACGCGACATTGTCCGCACGAACCGCCGCCACCGCAGGCGGAGGGAACGAAGATGCCTTGGCTGGCAAGCGCGCCTAGCAGTTTGCCGCCGGCGGGCATAGTCAGCTCTTTTTCATCATTGACTTTGATGGTGATGTCGCCTTCGCTCACCAGCTTAGATTTGGCAAACAGAATCATCAGTGCCAAAGCCAAGACGATGACGGTGAACATCACGATACCTAAAATAATTTCCATGCCGAATCCTTTCTTATAACTGGATGCCGGAGAACGACATAAACGCCATCGCCATCAGGCCGGCGGAGATGAAGGTGATGCCCAGTCCTTTGAGGCCTTTGGGAGCGTCCGAATATTTCATTTTTTCGGTAATGCCCGCCAAAGCGACAATCGCCAACATCCAGCCCAAGCCCGCGCCGAAGCCGTACACGACGGATTCGCCGAAGTTATATTCGCGTTGCGCCATAAACGAAACGGCACCGAAAATCGCGCAGTTTACGGTAATCAGCGGCAGGTAAATACCCAGTGCGTTGTAGAGAGCAGGGAAGAATTTGTCCAAGAACATTTCCAAAATCTGCACCAAAGCCGCAATCACGCCGATGAAGGTGATGAATTTCAGGAAGGTTAAATCCACGCCTTCGACAATCGCGCCGTCTTTGAGCAGCGAGTAAACGAGCTGGTTGGCTGGGACGGACAGGCCGAGTACGAAGGTAACGGCAACGCCCAAGCCGAATGCGGTGGATACTTTTTTCGATACCGCCAGAAAAGTACACATGCCCAAGAAGAAGGACAGCGCCATGTTTTCAATGAAGACGGATTTCACAAAAAGGCTTAAATAGTGTTCCATGTCTTATTTCTCCGCCTGTTCGGGTTTCCATGTGCGCAAACCCCAAATCAAAAAGCCGATGATGAAGAACGCGCTCGGTGCCAGCAAGAAAAGGCCGTTAGTTTGATACCAGCCGCCGTCTTGTACGGTTTGGAAAATGGTGTACCCAAAGAGTTTGCCTGAACCGATCAATTCGCGGATGCTGGCGATGATAATCAGCAACATGCCGTAACCCGCGCCCTGACCGATACCGTCCACCAAGCTTTCCAGCGGCGGCTCTTTCATGGCGAAGGCTTCAGCGCGACCCATCACGATACAGTTGGTAATAATCAGACCGACGAATACAGAGAGCTGTTTGGACAATTCGTAAGCATAGGCCTGCAATAATTGGTCAACCAGCGTAACCAGCGACGCGACAATCGCCATCTGCACGATAATGCGGATGCTGTTTGGAATGTAATTGCGCACCAGCGAGATGAAGAAGCTGGAAAAACCGGTTACCAAACTGACGGAAATACCCATCACGATGGCCGTCTGAAGTTTGGTGGTAACCGCCAGCGCCGAACAAATACCCAAAACCTGCAAGGCAATCGGGTTGTTGTCGATAAAGGGTGAAAACATCAAATGTTTCAAGCGTTTCATATCAGCCATTATTGTGCTCCTGCTGATTTCAATTTGTTCAGGTAGGGGATATAGCCGTTTTCGCCGAACCAGTAGGCAAACGAACCTTGTACGCCTTTGGAAGTCAGCGATGCGCCGGAAAGGGCATCTACGCCATGTTCTTTGTCCGAGCTTCCGCCTTTGGAAACATGCAGGGCAAGTTTGCCTTGTTCGTCAAAGAGTTTTTTGCCGACGAATTTTTGTTGCCACAACGGATTGCCGATTTCTCCGCCCAAGCCCGGAGTCTCGCCTTGGTCGTAGTAGGTAATGCCGTTGATGGTATTGCCGTCGGGTTGGATGGCGACGAAACCGTACATGACCGACCACAAACCGTTGCCGTGCATAGGCAGGATGATTTGGCTGACTTTGCCGTCATCGCCTTTTACCAAATAAACTTCGGTGTATTTGGCGCGGCTTTTGATGCCTGCCAAATCGTCTTCAGGTTTGATTTGGATGCTTTGCGCGGGGTCTTTGGCGGCAACGCGTGCGCTGAAATCTTTCGGCGCGTCTTTCACATATTCGCCGGTCGCCAGATCGACCACGCGTTGTTCGATGCGGTCGGCGAAGGTTTTGCTGATGTCGGTATTTTTATCGAGCAAACCGGCAACGCTCAGGATGTAGCTTTGCTTGTCCTGAACCTTTTGCTTTTCCTGCACCGGTTTCAAGCCGACAACCGCGCCTGCCACGATGACCGAGCAAATCAGGCTGACCGCCAACACCACAATCAGCGTGCCGCTGAAGCTGTCTTTATCGAATTTCTTAGCCATTGCTGCGCGCCTTTCTGCGTTTGATGTTCGCTTGTGCGACAAAATAGTCGAAAATCGGGGCAAACAGGTTGGCAAACAGAATCGCCAACATCATGCCTTCGGGGTAAGCCGGATTGACCACGCGGATTAACACGCACATCACGCCGATTAGCGCGCCGTACCACCATTTGCCGACATTGGTAAAGGAAGCGGAAACAGGGTCGGTCGCCATAAACAACATACCGATGGCGAAGCCGCCGACAACCAGATGCCAGTACCAAGGCATGCTGAACATCGGATTGGTGTCCGAACCGATAACGTTAAACAGCAAAGACATGGCAATCATACCGATCATCACGCCGGCAATAATGCGCCAAGAAGCGATGCGGGCAAACACGATAAACGCGCCGCCGATTAAAAGCGCCAAAGTGGATACTTCGCCGATGGAACCGGGCAAGTTACCGATAAACGCATCCATCCAAGTGATCGGTTGATTGGTAACGGCATTTTTCAGACCTTCTGAACCGTGTGCCGCCCATTGCGCCAGCGCAGTTGCGCCGGAATAGCCGTCAACCGCCGTCCAAACGGTGTCGCCGGTAATATTCGCAGGATAGGCGAAGAACAAAAAGGCACGGCCTGCCAGCGCGGGGTTCATAAAGTTTTTACCCGTACCGCCGAACACCTCTTTCGCAACCACCACGCCGAAGGTAATACCCAAGGCAGCCTGCCACAGCGGCAGCGTAGGCGGAACGATTAAGGCGAACAGAATCGAAGTCACGAAGAAACCTTCGTTGATTTCGTGTTTGCGCACAGTGGCGAACAAGACTTCCCAAAAACCGCCGACGATAAATACGGTCGCGTAAATCGGCAGGAAGTAAATCGCGCCGAACAGCATTTTGCCCAACACACCCGCTTCAGACGACATATTGATGCCCAAAGCGTTGGCAAGGGCGTAATGCCAGTCGTTAGCGATGCTTTGTTGCAGCAAATCAGGCGTCAGCGCGCCGAATGCCTGCGCGCCGACGTTGTACATACCGAAGAACATGGCGGGGAACAAAGCCAGCCATACCAAAATCATCATGCGTTTGGAGTCGAGCGCGTCGCGGACGTGTGCCGCTTTGCGCGTTACCGCCCCGGATGTGTAGAAAATCGTCGCCGCAGCTTCATAGAGGGCATACCATTTTTCATGTTTGCCGCCCGGCAGGAAGTGCGGTTCGATTTTTTCCAGAAAATGTTTCAAGCCCATAATCAGCCTTCCTTCTCAATGGTTTCCAGCACCTTGCGCAACAGCGGGCCGTATTCGTATTTACCCGGGCAGACGAAGCTGCACAAAGCGAGGTCTTCTTCGTCCAATTCCAAGCAACCCAAAGCCTGCGCGCTGTCGGTGTCGCCGACGATTAAATCGCGCAAAAGCAAGGTGGGCAGGATGTCCAGCGGCATCACGCGTTCGTAAGTACCGATCGGTACCATGGCGCGGTCGCCGCCGTTGACGGCTGTCGTGAACTTGAAGAGTTTGTTTTTCAGGAAATGACCGAGGGTCGTACGCGTAATCGAGTATTTGTCCGGCTGCGGCGCAACCCAGCCGAACAGCTCTTTGCTGCGGCCTTCTTCGATAACGGAAATCTGATTGTGGTAGCGTCCCAAATAATCATGCGCGCCTTGTGCAATCGCGCCGTTCAATACCGAACCGGAAATCACGCGGTTGTCCGCGTCAACCAATTCGCCGGCGGTAATTTGCGACACCTTCGCACCCAAAACGGTACGCAGGAGGCGCGGTTTGTTGACTTGCGGGCCGCCCAAAGCAACCACGCGTTCGGTATTCAGACGACCTGTTACGAATAAACGTCCAATGGCAATCACGTCTTGATAATTGATTGTCCACACAGTTTTGTTCGCGCCGACAGGCTCGATGAAATGAATGTGCGTACCGCTCAAACCCGCGGGATGAGGGCCGCCGAATTCGTGCGTTTCAATGTTGGCGGCGTTTTCAGACGGCACGTCCGCACCGGCTGCCTTACAAACATGGATTTTGCGTTCGGTCAGACGGCTCAACACCAGCAAACCTCGTCTGAAATCTTCCGCAGCTTCTTTGATCACGACCACAGGGTCTGCCGCCAGCGGATTGGTGTCCATCGCATTGACGAAAATGGCGAACGGCTCGGCATCGACGGCGGGGATTTTGCTGAACGGACGGGTGCGCAGCGCAGTCCACAAACCGGATTGAATCAGATTGCGGCGCACTTCTTCGCCGCTTAAGTTTGCCAACGCATCGGGCGCATAGCGTTCGAACTCGATTTCGTCATCGCCCTCAACGGCAATCACGACCGACTGAAGCACGCGCTTTTCGCCGCGGTGAATCGCGGCGATTTTGCCGGAAGCCGGCGCAGTAAACACCACGCCCGGATTTTTCTTGTCTTCAAACAGCACTTGGCCTTTTTTGACGGTATCGCCTTCCTTGACTTTCATCGAGGGGCGCATACCGGCATATTCTTCGCCAAGCAACGCGACTTCGGTAATGGCCGGACCGTCGTAAACGGCTTGCTCCGGTCTGCCCGCGATGGGCAGGTCTAGGCCTTTTTTGATTTTAATCATAGATTTGCATTACTTGTGATGAGTTAAACAGAATAAAATGTTCCAACTTTTCAGACGACGTTTGAAATGGCAAAGCATGGGGAGGTCGTCTGAAAGTAAAGCCTTACTTACGGAAAACAACAATTAAATAAAAACTGTAAAGTGTTCGATTTTAGCAGGAACAGCCCGCTTTATGTCAGATTTACGCAGATTTTTTCCAGCCTTCCGCCCCATACCCCGCGAGAAATAAGTCCTCAATAAAAGCTCAACATATTGATGCCAAAAATTAATCTCTTCAAAACAAGCGGCAAAATACAAAAAGGTCGTCTGAAAACCGAATCACAAGAATCAGGTTTTCAGACGACCTTTTGAGGACAAGCAAGTATCAGAACAACTGCCAAACAAAGAAAATCAGCGTATGCAGTATAAACAGCGGAATCAATATCCCTACCGACCACATCATATAACCAAAGAAAGTCGGCATTGGAATACCGCGCTGCTCGGCAATCGCTTTAACCATAAAGTTAGGCGCATTACCGATATAAGTGAGCGCGCCCATAAACACCGAACCCATGGATATGGCCAGCAGCGAATGGAACAGATGCCCCGTCATCAGAGCCTGTGCATCGCCGCCCGCCATATTGAAGAATACCAAATAAGTCGGCGCATTATCCAAAAAGGCAGACAACAAACCGCTCATCCAGAAATACATCGTATTAATCGGATTGCCTGCGGCGTCATGCACCAACGACACCACCGAACCCAGCGCACCCGCTTCGCCCGCCTTCAAAATCGCCAAAACAGGGGAAATCGTAATGAAAATACCCAAAAATAGTTTGCCCACTTCGGCAATCGGGTCGAAATTGAATTCATTACCCGCCCTAACCTGCTTGGGTGTAATCAGCAGCGAAACAATGGTCAGCGCCAGCAAAATCACATCGCGCACTAAATTTTGCAACGCATAGTGGCTGCCTAAAATCTCAAATCCCGGATGATCGGGCTTCCACAAGCCGGACAGCAAAACCGCACCGACCACGCCCGCCAGCAGTAGGAAGTTCCATTTACCAAAAATCCGCAAATCTTCCTCGACTTCCTCTTCCTGCTGAATCTGTTCCACAGTAGTTTCACGCGCGTGATAGCGGCTGTCGATAATATAAAACACCAGCAACAGCACCACCGTACTGATCAATACGGGCATCAACATGTGTTTCACCGTCCACATGAAATCCACGCCCTTCAAGAAGCCCAAAAACAGCGGGGGATCGCCCAACGGCGTCAGACCGCCGCCGATATTTGCTACCAAAAAAATAAAGAATACAACGATATGCACTTTTTTCTTGCGGTAATGGTTTGCCTTCAGCAACGGACGAATCATCAGCATCGCCGCACCAGTCGTTCCCATAAAGGAAGCCATCACCGTACCCGCCGCCAACAATCCGGTATTCAGCGCAGGCGTACCGTGCAGCTTACCCCAAACCAAAATCCCGCCCGAAATCGTGTATAAAGCCAAAAGCAGCAGGATAAACGGGATATATTCCTCAACCAACGCATGGGCAACCGTATGCACACCCGCTCCTAAACCGAATACAGCGGCGAACGGAACCCAAAACAGCAGCGTCCAAAACGCCGTAATCTTGCCGAAATGGTGATGCCAGGTATGCGCGAAAAAGAGCGGGCCCAACGCGATAGACAAAAGAATCAACGCGAACGGCGCACCCCAAAACAGACTGAGCGACGCGCCGTCAAAATCAGCGGCATGAGACACAGCGGGAAGCAGGATGAGGGATAGAATTGGTAAGCGGCGCATTGTTTTTCCTTGTTTTTCTTAGTTTTTCTTATGGACGAAAAGCCTAGACAAACACATCCGCACAATGCCGTGAAATCAAACAAAAACGTCTGCAACCAACCTTGGCATCAAGCGGCGGAGTGTTGCCATATGTGTAAACCTTGTTTGATTGTAAGTGAAAACCCCGCCCCAAACCAGTCAAAATAACCGACCGCCCCACCTTGTTTCTCAATATTCAATCCTCTATTCCACCATGTCTGCCGAATCAGATTTTCAAAATCCTTTTGAAAATAAAATGCTAGGTCAAAACAATGTAAGCTATCAAAATATAACTTTAGATTTATTTTTCCAAACATTTACACTCAGTCCATTGGACAGGAAATCATCGGTCGCCGAAATCTGCTTTCCACCCAAAGCAGCAAACCACAGGCAAGACAAGTCTACTGCGGCAGTGCAACCCAAATGATCAATATAAAGCCGGTCGACAATAGCAGACACATTATCTTTTTCAGACGACCTTGTAAGCGGAATAATTTATGATACAATACGCCCCTACTCTTGAACGGGTCTGTAGCTCAGGGGTTAGAGCAGGGGACTCATAATCCCTTGGTCGTGGGTTCGAACCCCACCGGACCCACCAATCAAATCA
>JUNU01000248.1 GCA_001067655.1 Neisseria lactamica | reverse complement strand
TTTCAGACGACCTTATATATTGCGCTCCATCAGGGGCGCATATTTTTAATTCTTTTCCATTCCATTTACAGCCATTGCGCCAAGGATTCGGTATCCAAGTCCCATTGCCAGATGCCGTTGTCTGTGCCGTCCAATCCGCGCAGGAAGAGGTATCTGATGGCGAGTTTGGGTAACGGTTTGCCGCGCAGTTTGAAATGGCGGGCTACGGCGATGGCGTAGATGAGCGCTTGCAGGTAGTAGTGGTGGTCTGCTACGGCTTCGTTCATGGCTTGTTGCGTATAGGCTTCGGCGTTGTCGCCCAGATGGTTGGATTTGTAATCGATGATGCACACGAGGTCGTCTGAATCTTGGCAGACCATGTCGATGAAGCCGTTGAGAAAACCTTGTACGTCTTGGAAATCCAATCTTTCTGCGGCTTCGATACATTCCGGCGGCAGGGAACTGTTTTCGCGGGCAAACCAGCGGCGCAGGTCATGGAGTTTGAAGTCTTCGGTGTAGAGGGTGAACCCCATTTCCGGAAGTCGGCGTTCGGGTGGGATTTCAGACAGGCTTTGTGCAGAAAGGCGCGTTTTGCGGCAGGTGTCGAGCATTTGTTTGACGGCATCTGTCCAGAGCAGGTCGAAGCCGTAGCGGGTCAAGGTTTCGGCTATCAGGCTGCTTTGGTTTTTGGCGCTTTGGGCAAAGTCGAATTTCTCCAACATTTCATGCAGGCAGACGCCGGCATTGGCGCCGCGCGGGAAATGGTGGATGTCGGTGTTTGGGAGGTCGTCTGAAACGGGGAGGGCGGTTTCAGACGACCTTTCTGTTTCGGTGGCGGTTTCTGCGGGGTCGAGTGCGGGTTGTAATTCTTCGCGCTCGTCGTCTCGGGTTTTGACTTGGCGGCTGAGGCCGGTAAAGCTGGTATGTCGGATGAACTGAAATCCGCGGGCAGGGATAACGGCGGCTTGATAGAGGTCGTCTGAAAGATGGCGGTTTTGCGCGGCGGCGGGTTGCGGCGCGTCTTCGGAAAAGCTGAAGTCGGTATGTTCGGGGGGATTTTTGAGGAAACGCAGCCAGTTGTTTTTCAGCATTTGCAGCTCGCCTAGGGCTTTGTTTGCTTTGCGTTCTTGGTCATAGGCCCGGCGGGTATCCGCCCGATTGCTGTCGGCGCTGCCTTCAAGCAGGTAGGCGAAAGGGGAATCGGCGGTATCGCCGCAATGGGCGGCATAGAGGACGAGCTGCTCTTCGGCACGGGTCAGCGCGACGTAAAGCAGGCGCAGGCGTTCTGCCATTTCTTCGTCGGCAAGGTTAATGCGGTCTTCATCATTGAGTTGCGATTTGGCAAGCAGTTGCGTGGTGTGGTCGGTGGTGTGGAGGATTTGCCAATCGGCGGGCTTCATGTCTTTCGCGTCCCAAACGAAAGGGCAATAGACCAAAGGATATTGCAAACCTTTGGAGGCATGCATGGTCACGATTTTGACCAGTGCTTCGTCGCTTTCAAGCCGTAAAAGCCCTGATTCGCCGACGGAACGGTCTTGCGCCAGGCTGATTTGGTCGTTGAGCCATTGATACAGGGCGGCGGGGCTGAGGCTTTGTCCTTCTTCTTCGGAGAGACACTCTAAAAGCTGATGGAAATTGGTGAGGCCGCGTTCGTCGCCGCGTGCAAGCAGTCCGGTTTCGATGCCGTGCAGCGAGGAGAAATATTGCAGCGCGGCATAAATTCCGCTTTTCCGCCAAATGGCAACGGATTCGGCAGCGGTGTTTATCCAGTTTAATAATTCGGCTTCGTTGCGGTTGAGTTGATACAGGGCTTGCGCGTCGTAGCCGAACAATGTGCCGGATAAGACGAAGCGCAGTGAGCCGATTTGCCCCGGATTGAGCCAATAATCCAACAGCGCGGCAAGAGCGAGAGCTTCGGGCGTGGTGAAAACCGATTCCCGCGACAGCAAAACGCTTTGTATGCCGCGCGTTTTCAGCGCTTTTGCCACCATCACGCCTTCGTTAAACGTTCTGACCAAGACGGCGATGTCGCCCGAAACGACCGGTCTGTCTTTGAATTTCAGACGACCTTCGGCAGCTTCGTTGAGCGTGTGGGCGATTTCGTCGGCGCAATATTCGGATGCGCGGCGGCGCAAGATGTCTTTGTTGAGCACTTCGTCGTCTTTGCCGTTGAGCCAGCGTATCTGTATGGCGGTGCGTGGCGGTGAAAGCCGGCTTTCGGAACGGGCGGCGCCGACTTCGGTATAGTCTATGCCGTCCAAGACGAAAGGGCGGTTTTTGCAGCGGAACAATGCGCCTATGCCGTTGATTAGCTTGGCATGGCTGCGGTAATTGGTTGCCAGCGTGTAGCTGTGTTGCGCGTCGGCTGCGGCTTGTAGATAGGCGTAAATGTCGGCGCCGCGGAAGCTGTAAATCGCTTGCTTGGGGTCGCCGACTAAGAATAAAGGCTTGTTTTGGCTGATGAAGATTTTTCGGAAAATCTCGTATTGCAGCGGATCGGTATCTTGAAATTCGTCAATCAAGGCAATACGCCAGTTTTGCGCTACCGCCTGAGCCAGTGAGTCTGCCTGCGGGTTGTTGGTCAGAGCGTCATAAACATCAAGCAGCAAATCGTCGAAACCGCGTTCGCGTTTGGATTTTTTCTGTTCGCTCAGACTGGCATTAAGATGATCGAGCAGGTCGAGGTGGAGCAGGGTAAGCGTATCTTCTTCGGCTTGCGTAATGGCAGCCGAATCTGCGCCGAGATTCGCCAATATCTGCAAATCGGCAAAGGCGGCAGCATCGGACGTATTGCCTTTTTTGACTTTGGACTCTAAAGACTCTACGGCAAACATGGGCAGCTTTTCTGCCGTCGTTTTGCTAAAAGAAGGAAGGGCATCGGATTGGGAGGCGGATTGGAGTTCGAGAAAGACGGTTTTGAATGTTTTTTCTTGATAGGATTGCCCATTTAATATCGGACGGATGCGCCAGAATGTTTCTTCCAAAGCATCCAGTTTGGAACGTACTTTTTCCCATGTTTTCCGAAAGTTTTCCTGCGCGGCGACTAAGTCTGTTTCGGGTCGTCTGAAAACCAAATACGGACGGCTGACGAACTTTTGTATTGCCGCCAGCATGGTTTGCGGCGTTTGGCGGCGTTGGAATACCAGCTTTGCTACGACAGGATGATTGACGATGCGGTCGCGCCAAAAATCTTGAGCGGGAATCAGCAGGCGGTCGCGGTTGTCTTCGGTCAGCTCGACATCCATAGGCGCGCGGCACAAAAACGCATAATCGCGCAAAATGCGTTGACAGAAGCCGTGAATGGTATAAATCGCGGCGTTGTCGAATTGTCCGATGGCAGCTTTGAGGCGGACAATCAGCCGCGCCCGACTTTCTTGGGTTAATGCCTGTTTGAGCAAACCGGTTAAGAACACATCGCCCGGATGATTGTCTCGGCAGTATGTTTCGAGGTCGTCTGAAAGATTGTCTGTATCCTCCACGCTTTCCAAAGCCTGCAATACTTCGTCCAAACGTGCGCGTAAACGGGTTTTCAATTCCGCCGTCGCCGCCTTGGTAAAAGTAACGGTCAAAATGCTTTCGACCGGCATCTGTTCAAGCACGACCAAACGCGTGAATAAAGCCGCAATGCCGTAGGTTTTGCCCGTGCCGGCAGAGGCTTCAATCAGATTGGTACCTGCTATGGGGATGCTTAGGGGATCGAAGGTTGGAATGGAGGCGTTGGCGGGCATGATAAAAGGAGGAATGGACAGACAGAAGGCGTAATCATAGCAGAGGTCGTCTGAAAACGGTGGGGAGCTTGGAATGAAAACGGGCTTTGGCTTGGTTGTATGGCAGGCTTGCGATTTTCGGTTGCGTCCCGTTGGATTTATAGTGGATTAACTTTAAATCAGGACAAGGCGACGAAGCCGCAGACAGTA
>JUNU01000247.1 GCA_001067655.1 Neisseria lactamica | reverse complement strand
GATTAAATTTAAATCAGGACAAGGCGACGAAGCCGCAGACAGTACAAATAGTACCGCAAGGCGAGGCAACGCCGTACTGGTTTAAATTTAATCCACTATACAATGCTCAGTTTGACGGGAATTCCGTTTCGTTCTCCATACAAACACAAAACCCGCTGTCGAGATAGCAGGTTTTGTGTTTTTCGGTTTTGAGTATCTGATATAAATGGGAACGGTATTTCTCGTATATGCGCACTCCGAAGGTAATGAGACAAAAAGAAGAGGGGATAATCTGTCGTTTAATGGCTCGGAGCGGACGGCTTCCGAGTGGTTTTGATTATACGCTAATAGAAATAATTATCAATACTAAAAAGATAAGAAATTGTAAATTTCACTTAATGCAATGAAAAATAATAAGATTTAATAGTTGGGGATGGCGATGTTGAGAAGAAAATGAAATATAGTGGATTAAATTTAAATCAGGACAAGGCGACGAAGCCGCAGACAGTA
>JUNU01000246.1 GCA_001067655.1 Neisseria lactamica | reverse complement strand
ACTGTCTGCGGCTTCGTCGCCTTGTCCTGATTTAAAGTTAATCCACTATAAAATGAAACGGCTTTGCAGCAAGTTTATTGATACAAAAAGGTCGTCTGAAATCCGATTTTCGTTTTCAGACGACCTTTTGAGCAAATGATGGCGTTATTTGGGCTCTTGCGGCACATAACCTTGAACGGCATCTGCGCCGTCGCCGAAGAAATACTGTTCCATTTGTTGTGCCAGATATTCGCGTGCGCGCGGGTCGGCGAGGCTTAAACGGTTTTCGTTAATCAGCATGGTTTGGTGACGTGTCCACGCATTCCAAGCTTCTTGAGATACATTTTCAAAAATGCGCTTGCCTAATTCGTTGGGCAGCGGTGGGAATTTCATACCTTCGGCTTCTTTGCCGAGTTTGACGCAGTGAACCATACGGGTCATGGCGGTTTTCCTTAAAAACGGGGTTTCAGACGAGGCATATTTTAACGTATCGGCTGACGTTCGGAAAGGCAGGGCGGTTACCTACCACATTGCTTTTCTGCGCAAAGGCTCGTTATGGTCGCCTTTGACCAGCTCCCAAATCGTCAGCCCCATTTGGGGACCGAGAAGTACATCTTGCGTCCGAACTCCTTCTCCTTTGGGGAAGATCTCGCCTTTATTGAAATGGCGGGTTTCACCGTCAAAGCTGGTGATTTTCCACATACCCGAAATCGGAACAGGCTCTTCCTCGACGCCGATGATTTCCTGCAGCGCTTGGGTGTAGATCTTCTTGCCGTCCTTTTCTTCGACTTCCCAGTCGTCCCATCTTCTCGACCAATAATACATCTGTTCGCGGGTGATGCCGCCCATATTCTCACGCGGATATTTTTCGCGTATCGGTTCTAAAGCTCGGTTTAGCGCAATGTAGTCCAAGGGTAAATCTTCGCGGATATCTCCTGTTTCGGGCAGGCTGCCGATTTTGAAAACCTTGATGCCGGCGATGTCGCGCATAGTAATATTGGGATGATTTGCCAAAACAGTCTCTATCCTGCCTGCCGGTAGCTGTCCGTAAAGTTCCCTGCCGACCAGTGTGTACCAACTGATACTGCGGATATTGTAGTCATAAAAGTCTGCCAAATAATCGGTCGTGACCGGAATCAGCCCAAAATTTTCGCGGCAAACCCCGTATTCATACGGCGCACCGTCGTGATAATTATGCGGTGGAATTGCTGCCAGTCCGATATAACCGTGGAAAACATCCAGCTTCTCTGAAATCTTACCGACAAACTCATCCAGTTTTGCCAAATCTTGGGGAGAAGACAAAATTTCCAGTGGCAGGTTAAAAAGCAGAGTGCCTCTTGATATATCTGGATCGTTTGCAAAGTAGGCGGCAAAAGAGGTGATATTGAAATAATAGGATGCGCTGGTATTTGCATGCTCGCTTTGCATTCCCCACTCGATTTTGGGCGGATTTTTCTCCCGACTATCCAGCCAACGGTAGATTTTATCGCGTTCTTTCAGATATGATTTTTCGGTCAGTTTGACTTCCTTAATATCCCTATGACCTTTTTCGTGCCAAGCTATTGTCAGCTTGTCTTTCGCCCATTCGTAATAGAAATCCATCAAACCGGTTAAGGCATCGGCAACATCATCGCGGGTATTGAAATAGACCACGCCGCGTATGCCCAGTTTCAACAGGGTAAAGCCATGTTCGTTGTAGCGTTTGGTGCGGTCGGCGGTGTAGCGGATGGCGGCGAGTTGCTTTTCGATGTCGCTCATGGAATGTCCTTATGGTGATATGACAGACGTCGTCTGAAAGAGTGTAGCGTTTTCAGACGACCTTTACCGTCAAACAGGATTATTCGGCAGGAATATTGGTTGAACGGAATAATGCGGCAAGGGGTGGGGTCGTCTGAAACCCGTGTTCGGCTTCGCAGCATAACCAGCCTGCCTGTCGCGCAACCTTTTGTTTACGCTTCAAACCTATCCAGCCAAATCCGCCAGCTCTCGTCGGTATCGGCGCAGACGGTCAGGGTTTCGCCGTTTTCGATGCTTTGGAACGAGAGGCTGCGGGCGTGGAGCATGAGGCGGGTGGTGCCGAGGTGGGCGGCGGTGGCGTGGTTTTGGCGCAGGTCGCCGTAGTTGGTGTCGCCGACGATGGGGTGGAAGATGTGTTTCATGTGGCGGCGCAGTTGGTGTTTGCGGCCTGTGTGCGGGATGAGTTCTGCCCACGAGAAGCGCGAGGTCGGGTAGCGGGCGGCGGATTGGAAGGGCAATTCGGTGCGTGCAAGGCAGCGGTATTGGGTTTGGGCTTCTTGGAGGGTGGCTGCGGTTTGGGATTCGGCGATTTTGTCGGGTTGATATTTGAGGGGGTAGTCGATGAGTCCGTCGTCGGGCAAATAGCCGCGCACGATTGCCCAGTAGGTTTTGCGTGTGGTTTTTTGTTCGAACTGCTGCGTCAGCAGGCGGGCGGCTTCGGGGTCGAGGGCAAACAGGAGGACGCCGGATGTGGGGCGGTCGAGGCGGTGGGCGGGATAGACGTGTTGTCCGATTTGGTCGCGCAGGGTCTGCATGACGAACTGTGTTTCGTGGCGGTCGAGCCAGCTTCGGTGGACGAGCATTCCGGCGGGTTTGTTGACGGCGATGGTGCGGCTGTCGCGGTAGAGGATGTCGAGCATGGCAGGATATGGGCGGAAATGGGGGATTGTAACGCAAGCGGCGCGGCTGCGACGGCAATCTTGTCTCTTTTGCGCGGGATAGCGGGCTGAAACGCATGATTCGGTTCAAATAAGGAACACTTGCCGCCATTCATGTTTGCGTTTTCAGACGACCTTGGGTTCTGTCGGTTACAATGTGGGGGTTTAACAAGATAAAGGAAAAACCGTGAGCCTGCTCAAAAAACTGCCCAAGCCTATGCTGCCCGATGAGGCGCGCCGCGAGATTCAGGCGCGGGAGTCGTACCATGTTTTGAAGATTATTTCGGAATTTGTCGAGGCGGGCGAGGAGCTGCGGGCAATTCAGCCTGCGGTCAGCATTTACGGCAGTGCGCGTACGCCGGAAAACCATCCTGACTATGAATTTACGCTGCGACTGGCACGCAAGCTCTCGGATGCGGGTTTTTCGGTTATTTCAGGCGGCGGGCCGGGGATTATGGAAGCGGCGAACAAGGGCGCGTTTGCGGGCGCAAGCCCGGCGGTGGGGCTGAATATCGTGTTGCCGCACGAGCAAAAAGCCAATCCGTATCAGGATTTGTCCATCAAGTTCCAACATTTCTTCCCGCGCAAGGTGATGTTTGTGAAACACGCGGTCGCGTATGTCGTCATGCCCGGCGGCTTCGGCACGCTGGACGAACTGTTTGAAAGCCTGACGCTGGTGCAGACGGGCAAAACGCCTGACCGCCCGATTATCTTGGTGGGCAAGGATTTCTGGTCGGGCTTGTTGGACTGGATACGCAAAGAGCTGCTCGGGCGCGGGCTGATTTCGGAAGCCGATATGGATTTAATCCGACTGATCGACGGCGAAGACGAAATCATCGAAGAAATCTTCGCACACTACGAAAACCGTTTGGAAGATTTTTCCGAAGGCGTCAACACATGGTCGCTCGGATTGTGATGGGCTGGGAGGTCGTCTGAAAATCTTCTGAATCTCGCGGGTTGAGTTGAAATCAAGACCAAGCGGCAACGCCGTATCGGTTTCCAGTTAACCCGATATAGAATCGTTTCAGACGACCCCTGCCTATTTCGGTACAATACCTTTTCACCGCAAGGCAGCCACGCCGCTGCGAACATTCCCTTTATCCAATCCACCCGACCCAACCATTTATGACCGATACCGCCCAAATCATTACCAGCTACGGCCGCCGCTACATCGTGCGCACGCCCGACGGCAAAACCTACGAAGCCAGTACGCGCAAAAAGCGGGTGGATTTCGCCTGCGGTGACCGCGTGCATATCCAAAACATCAACGCCGAACAAGCCGTCATCGAAGACTATCTTCCACGCGAAAGCCTGCTCTACCGCCAAGACGCTTGGAAAACCAAGCTTATCGCCGCCAACGTCAGCCAACTCCTTATCGTTACCGCCGCCGTTCCCTCGCCCAGCGAAGCCCTGTTGCAACGCGCCCTCCTTGCCGCCGAAGCCGCGGGCATCCAAGCCGTCATCATCCTGAACAAGGCCGACCTGCCCGAAACCGCCCTCTGGCGCGAAAAACTCAAATTCTACGAAACGCTCGGTTATCCCGTCATCGAAACCCGCGCGCTGGAAAACGCCGACATCCTGTGCCCCGTCCTGCAAGGCCATACCAACATTCTGCTCGGACAAAGCGGCATGGGCAAATCCACCCTGACCAACGCCCTCTTAGGCAACCAAACCGCCCGCACCGGCGACATCTCCACCGCGCTTGACTCCGGCAAACACACCACTACCCACGCCCAGCTTTACGATTTAAACGAAGAAACCCAATTAATCGACTCCCCCGGTTTGCAAGAATTCGGGCTGCACCACCTCCAAGCCGCCGACCTGCTGCAATACTTCCCCGACCTGAGCCACCTCGTCGGGCAATGCCGTTTCCACAACTGCACCCACCGCGCCGAACCCGGCTGCGCCGTCAAAGCCGCCGCCGAAGCAGGCGAAGCCAAGCCCGAACGCATCGAATTTTTGCAACGGATAACGGATGAGTTGTTGAGATAGGGATAGGCGGTTGGTCTCGGTGAACTAAAAAAGGTCGTCTGAAAACTTGAGGGGTGCAGTTCAGTTTTCAGACGACCTTTTTTATCGGGAGGAGGGTTTGGGATGGAGAAGCGATTGATTTATTCGATACGGAGACTTTCTCCAAACAGGTTTGCTTAGTCCGATGTTCGGCAGCACGCTGTAAAGCTTCGGGAAAAGTGTAGCGTGGGCTCTGCCCACGAAATCTGTTAATCGGTTTCCGAATCAGACCACAAACCGACTCGTTTTTTTCGTGGGCAAAGCCCACACTACTTTGTGAGCTAAAAAAGGTCGTCTGAAAACTTGAGGGGTAGGTTTTCAGACGACCTTTTTATCGTGGGGGTGGATTGGGGATGGAGAAGCGATTGACTCATTCTATACAGGGCTTTTCTGAATAGGTACGCGCTTAGCTCGATGGTTGGTAGCACGCCGTAACGCTTCGGGAAAAGTGTAGCGTGGGCTTTGCCCACGAGACCTGCCAATCGGTTTCCGAATCAGAAATTAGCCAATCGGTTTCTAAGTCTGATCATAAACCGAGTTTTTCGCGGGCGAAGCCCACGCTACGGGTTGGCTGTCTGCATCGTTAGAGGGCTTGTGCTTTGCATTAAACCTTTCCTGTCCAATCAAATGTTTCCAAGAAATCAGGTAGCTCGGAGAGGCTGTCGAGTATGGCGAGATGCGGGGCGGTGTGCAACATGGCGGCAGAGTGCGCGCCTGTGGTGAGGGCGACGGCGGGGGCTTTGGCGTTGGCTGCCATTTCCAAGTCGTGGGTCGTATCGCCGACCACCAAAGTTTCCTGCGGCATCAGCCCCAGTTCGTCGCAGAGTTTGAAAACCATGTCGGGTGCGGGTTTGGAGGCTTGCTCGCTGGCGCAGGTGGTCGCCATCCAAAAATCGGCAGTACCGGTTTGCACGATAGAGCGGTCGAGTCCTATCCTGCCTTTACCCGTGGCGACGGCGAGCCAGTAGCCTTGGTTTTGCAGGGTATGCAGGCAGGGCAGGGTTTCGGGGAAGAGCGTCATGTTGTGGTTGTTGGGGTTGAGATAGTGTGCGGCGTAGGTTTCCGCCAATTCTTCACGCATGTGTTCGCCGGCATGCGGGGCGAGGCGGCGGATGATTTCGGGCAGGCTGTAACCGATGAGGGCGCGGACGGCATCGTCATTGGGGATGGGCATGCCGCAGTCGGCAAAACTTTGTTGGAAGGTGCGGATAATCGGGCGTGTCGTGTCTGCCAGCGTTCCGTCCCAGTCGAAGATAATCAGTTTAGGTTTCATCGTGCGCTTTCTTTCAGACGACCTGTGAACAAGATAAAAATCATAGCAGAAAAACGGATGTCTGCCTGCTTACAGATTGATGCAAACTTTAAAAATCCTAACTGAATTCAAACGCTAAGGGCGAATGAGTTGGGCAAAGGGGTCGTCTGAAAAGTTTCAGACGACCCCTTGTTTATGGTTTTTTGCCGGAGAACATGAAGGAAGACAGTGTTCTGAATTCCTGCTGTCAGGCTTATCTTTTCATTTTGTGGAAAATGATGGGTTGCTCCGGCGCGCGGGTCAGTTGGCGCGGCAGCGTCAGCATCGCCAATATCCAGACGCTCAAGGCGTAAAGAAATATCCCGCCTTGCCGCATGCCGCCCAATGCCACGCTGCCCAACAGGGATTCCAAGATAATCACGACCAAAGCCGCCGCACACGCCGCTGCCCCGCTTAAAAACAGGGCGTAGCGGAAATGGCGGCGCATCATTTTTTTGTAGGCGAGTTTGGTCAGACCGCCCGCAATCATCAGGTTGAAAAAGCCGAATACGCCGCAGATAAACCAAACGATGGAGTCATCCCAGCCCGCAACTTGCCGCAACTGCCCGTCTTGTAAGGTCAGTAGCAGCCCGGAGTGGCGGAACAGCCCGACTGTGATGATTTCGTGCAGCAGCAATGCCAGAGGCAGGTTCAGGAAGATCAGGGCAATCAGCAGCGGGCGGTAGGGTTTTTCTTGGGTGAGGTACATGATGGATAGGGAAGGGGTCGGATGTGGTGCGGGATATGTTTGGAACGCTGTCGGCGTGCCTTAATTCAGTATCTGCCGCACTTGTTTCAAAACCTGCCAAGCTTTTGCTTTGAGCTGCGGCTGGCGCAGCAGGCGGGCAGGGTGGGGAAGGATGAAGCGGGGCGTGTTGCCGCAGAGGGTGTCTATTAATGGGGCAAGCTCGGGTTTTTCAAAGATTTGACCCACCAATAACACGGCCTTCGCCTGCGTATCGGCCAACTCTCGGGCAAGCTGGGGCAGCTCGGCTTGGATTTGTTCGTCAGTAGGGTGCGGGCTGAAAACAGGCGCTGCTTTGACCCAGCTGGTTTTGTAGGCTTGTTGGGGCGTCAGGTGGATGGCGGCAAGCATATTGTCGAGCAGGACGCCGACCGCGCCGTGAAAGAGTTGCCCGTGCAGACTGTCTTCGGTTGCGGGGCAGATACTGATGATGATGACTTCGGACGGACGCGCTTCGGTCTGCAGGCGCGGGAGGTCGTCTGAAACGGTTGCGGCGGAAGCTTTGCCGGTGTTTTCGGGTAAGGAATGCGTCCGCGCGGACGGGGAAGGCGCGTCAACTGGCGCGGCAGATGGCGGGATGGGGGGCGTTGTTGCGGAGGCGGTTTTTTCGTGTTGAACCGCCGCCATCGCCGCCATGCGGGCATGATGTGCCGATGCGGAAATCGTGCGGACGGCTTCGGCAACTTGGGCGGCAGCAGGTTTTTGCGGCTGCGTAACGGGCGCATCGCCCGCAGGCGGGATGACTTTGGCGTGACGGTTCAGCCACATCGGGCCTAAGCCTAATGCCTGATGCAAGTGGAGATAGCGGCTGCTTAACATGGTTTTTCCATTAATACGGCGTCTTCATGCCCGCCTTCGGGCAGGGAATAGTAATGCTTGCGGATGCCGACCTCGGTAAAGCCGTATTTGAGATACAGCGATTGGGCGGCGGCATTGCCTGCGCGGACTTCCAACAGCAGGCGCGTGATACCGGCGGTTTGGGCGTGGCGGAACCAATGTTCCAAAAGAGCGGCGGCAATGCCTTGGCGGCGGTATTCGGGGGCGGTGGCAATCAAATGCAGCTCGGATTCATCCAATATATCCTGCCACACGATAAAGCCGCTGATGACGTCGTCGGTCTCGCAGACCCACAGTTTATCCGTACTCTGCGCCAGCGCGGAGGCGAATTGTTTCACAGACCAGGGCGAAGGGTTGCTGAGAGCATCAATCGCGGCAAGGGCAGGGCAGTCGTCTGAAAAAGCGGGGCGGATATTCATGCCTGTACTTTCCGTTCTGCCTGCTCTTTGGCGGTCAGCGCGACTTTGTTGCGGACATAAAGCAATTCGGCGTGCGCGGCATCGGACGCGGGATAACGCCCGCTGAGTGCCAGCTTGAGATAGTCGGAAGCGGCAGGCATTTGCGGCGTGCCGGCAAAGGGCGGCGCATCGGTCAGGGCAAACGCATTGCCTATGCCACCGGTAAACGCACGACCTTCGGGTTCGACAATTTCAGCTGCTTTACCGACCTGATAATCGCCGAGCCGTTGGTGCGCGCCCGTGTCGAACCATGCGTAAAACACTTCGCCCATACGCGCGTCGGTCGCCGCCAGTACGCAGCTTTGTTCGGGCAACAGATACGCCGCCGCATCCAGACAAGGAATGCCGATAAGGGGCGTATCAAACGGCGTCGCCAAACCTTGCGCCACGCCTGTTCCGATACGCAAACCGGTAAACGCGCCGGGACCTTGTGCATAGACGATGACGCCCAAATCCGCCGCCGTAATACCCGCCTGCTCAAACAAAACACGAATCTGCGGCAGAATCAAATCGGATTGCTTGGTGCCGACATCTTCATGAAACGAAACAATCTGTCCATCGGCTTGCAACGCGAGGGACAGGTAGGAAGTGCTGGTGTCGATGGCAAGGACGGGTCGTCTGAAATCGGCTTGCATGGCGTGTTCTTCAAGATAAAAATTTTAGGATGGATTATAGCATTGTCGTCTTGATTCATGCCCGATAGGGTTTTCAGACGACCTCAATGATGTTTCAGCACTTTAAAAAAGGACTGTTTCGAAACTGGAGCAGGGCAGGCAAGCCGCTACCAAACCGATTTCCCAAATCAGGTCTGCCTTACGCAGAATGGTCAATTTGTTCCCAACAGGATTGACGACAATCAACCGGCGGCTTTAAAATGAATTTAAGAATCGTTATTGTTTTTACATCATCAGGAGAAAATTCATGGCAAAAAAAGTCAGCATTTTAGTAGGTAGCCTGCGTAAAGGCTCGTTCGCCCGCAAAGTGGCGCAAAACGTCATCCCCATGTTCCCCGAAGGCTACGATGCCCAAATCGTCGAAATCGGCCATTTGCCGCTCTACAATTTCGACTACGACGACCCCGCCGAAACCGACTTCCCCACGCCCGAAAGCTACACCGCCTTCCGCGAAACCATCAAAGCCTCCGACGGCGTATTGTTCGTCACCTCCGAAAACAACCGCACCATCCCCGCCTGCCTGAAAAACGCAGTAGACATCGGCTCCAAACCCAACGCCGACGTCGCATGGAAAAACACGCCCGCAGGCATCATCAGCCATTCCGTCGGCAAAATGGGCGGTTACAGTTCGCAAAAAAACCTGCGCCTTGCCTTGTCCTACTTCAATATGCCGCTGACCGGACAGCCCGAAGTTTTCCTCGGCAACTCCCCCACCTTGTTTGACGATAACGGCAAACTCATCGAATCAGCGCGCAGCTTCGTTCAAGGCTACATCGACCAACTCGTCGCCCTCATCGAGAAGAACCCCAAATAAAACCAACAGAGACCTTTGCAATAACATAGGTTACTAAAATTTTATGCTCAATCTCATTTT
>JUNU01000245.1 GCA_001067655.1 Neisseria lactamica | reverse complement strand
CTTTGAGCTAAGGCGAGGCAACGCCGTACTGGTTTAAATTTAATCCACTATAACTCCTGAAGCTTTCGCTTCCCCTACAAAAAGGTCGTCTGAAAACCCAAAATTCGGTTTTCAGACGACCTTTTCTCTTTGTCCGGATATTGTGTAAAGAATTTGTCAAAAAATCGGCGGTAATATCGTAATGAATGACGATTGTTTGAGTTAAATCTAGCCCGCACGTTATCGGATTGTGTTAACCTTACGCTAGGCTTGATAATAGTTAACATTCTAGGACTTTAGTTCCCTTGTTTATTAATTATTTCAAGCCAGGGTTCCCGCACCATCATCGCTTCATTTTTTTCTTCCATAAATGCTTCGGGATGCAGTTTGTCCCTCCGCAACAATAAGAACCCGAACATTCTCACTCTTGTATTTTAAGGATTAAACAATGAAATCGCTCAAAACGTTCCTCATTTGGGGCATTGTGGTTTTGGTCGGCGTAGCGTCCTTTACCACTTTGGCCATCAGTCGAGGCGAGCAGGTCAGTGCGGTATGGATGGTCACCGCCGCCGTATCGGTGTACTGCATCGCCTACCGTTTTTACAGTCTCTACATCGCCAAATATGTGATGCAGCTTGATCCGAACCGCCTTACGCCCGCCGAGCGGCACAATGACGGTTTGGACTATGTACCGACACACAAAGGCGTATTGTTCGGACACCACTTTGCCGCGATTGCGGGTGCAGGTCCCTTGGTCGGTCCCGTACTGGCTGCGCAAATGGGTTATCTGCCGGGTACACTGTGGATTATCTTCGGCGTAGTGTTTGCCGGCGCGGTACAAGACATGATGGTCTTGTTCGTCTCCATGCGCCGAGACGGTAAGTCTTTGGGCGATATCGTAAAACAAGAACTCGGCACTGTACCCGGCGTGATCGCGTCCATCGGTATTTTGATGATTATGGTCATCATCATGGCAGTGTTGGCGCTGATTGTGGTGAAAGCACTGGTTCACAGCCCTTGGGGTACGTTTACGATTGCCGCCACCATGCCGATTGCGCTGTTTATGGGTATTTACACCCGCTATATCCGTCCGGGCAAAATCGGCGAGATTTCCATCGTCGGCTTTATCCTGCTGATGTTGGCGGTGATTTACGGCGACAATGTGGCGCACAGCTCCATTGGTCATTGGTTTGACCTTGACGGCATCCAGCTCACTTGGGCGATTATGATTTACGGTTTCGTGGCATCGGTATTGCCGGTATGGCTGCTGCTGACTCCGCGCGACTATCTCTCTACCTTCCTGAAAATCGGTACGATTGTCGCACTCGCCATCGGCATCCTCATCGTCAGCCCTGCGCTGCAAATGCCTGCCGTGACCCACTTTATCGACGGTTCCGGTCCGGTATTCTCAGGCGCATTGTTCCCATTCCTCTTCATTACCATTGCTTGTGGTGCGGTTTCAGGCTTCCACGCGCTGATTTCTTCCGGTACCACGCCGAAAATGCTGGAAAACGAAACCCACGTCCGCATGATCGGTTACGGCGGTATGTTGATGGAAAGTTTCGTGGCTATTATGGCGCTTGCCGCTGCCGCATCGCTTGATCCCGGCGTGTACTTCGCTATGAACAGCCCTGCCGCACTGATCGGTACAGATGCCAATACTGCCGCCGAAGTGATTACCACCAAGCTGCAATTCCCTGTCGATGCCGCAACCCTGTTGCACACCGCTAAAGAAGTCGGCGAAAACACCATCCTTTCCCGTGCGGGCGGTGCACCTACCCTCGCAGTCGGTATGGCACACATCATGAGCCGTCTGATTCCGGGCGAAGCCATGATGGCGTTCTGGTATCACTTCGCCCTGTTGTTTGAAGCCTTGTTCATCCTGACCGCCGTCGATGCAGGTACCCGCGTCGCACGTTTCATGATTCAAGACTTGGGCAGTATCTTCTACAAACCTTTCGGCAACACCGACTCCATCCCTGCCAACCTGATTGCGACCTTCTTCGCCGTTGCATTGTGGGGCTACTTCCTCTACACCGGCGTGACCGACCCATTGGGCGGCATCAACTCGCTCTGGCCTTTGTTCGGCATCGCCAACCAAATGCTGGCAGGCGTAGCATTGATTATGTGTGCCGTTGTGTTGATTAAGATGAAACGCGACCGTTATGTCTGGGTGGCACTCGTTCCTGCCGTCGGCGTACTGTTTGTAACCTGCTACGCCGGTCTGCAAAAACTGTTCCACAGCGACCCGCGCGTCAGCTTCCTCGCCCATGCTGGAAAATACAGCGAAGCATTGGCTAAAAACGAAGTCCTCGCGCCCGCTAAAGACATCGGCGAAATGTCGCAAATCATCTTCAACGACCAGATCAATGCCGGTCTGACCGCATTGTTCCTCTCTGTCGTCGTCGTCGTTGCCATCTACGGCGTGCGTACCGCTATGAAAGCACGCAAAGTCGGCTGGTCAACCGCCAAAGAAATTCCGGCGGTGTACCGCGACGGCAAACAACCGGAGGTACAAAGTGAAGCGTAAACTCGCCGCTTGGTGGAAAACCGCCAAACTTACCGCCAACCTCATGGCAGGCGTGCCCGATTATGAAAACTACGTTGCCCAACAGCGCAAACATAATCCCAACGCCCCCGTCATGACCGAGCTGCAATTTCAAGACTATTGCCGCAAACGCCGCTGCGGCGCAAACGGCGGAAGATGTTGTTAATCGCTTGAACGGTTGAAAAAAGGTCGTCTGAAAGTTTTCAGACGACCTTTTTATATTACAATATTGGCATTTTTAAAATCGGCATAGGCAAATATCATCAGAGACCTTTGCAATAACATAGGTTACTAAAATTTTATGCTCAATCTCATTTT
>JUNU01000244.1 GCA_001067655.1 Neisseria lactamica | reverse complement strand
CCGATTCACTTGGTGCTTCAGCACCTTAGAGAATCGTTCTCTTTGAGCTAAGGCAAGGCAACGCCGTACCGGTTTAAAGTTAATCCACTATAAAAATGCACCCTGACGGCTGGAGGGTACAGCCGTCAGGGTGCCATTCAAACTGTTTTCATCTGTTTAAAACGTAGGGGTCGTCTGAAAATCGGGTTGACTGTTCGGCGCATTGCATCAAGGTCTGGCAAACTTTTCTCCAAACTTCCAAAGTCTCTCCAACGATTTAATGAATGACGTTTTTCAGACGACCTTTGGGGTCGTCTGAAAACCATACAAGCCTTACAGCAACACTTTCTCCACGCCGCCGTTGTTGGCTTTTTTCACAAACTCGTCCAGCCAGTTTTCACCGAGGATGTGTTTCGCTATTTCGATGACGATATAGTCGGCGGGCATGTCGTTGTCGTCGGCGTAGCGACTCAGGCCTTGCAGGCAGGCGGGGCAGGTGGTGAGCATTTTGACGGGTTCGCCCTGCGGCAGCTCTTTGAGGTTTTTCTCGATTTCTTCCTGTTTGCGGAATTTGACTTGGGTGGCGATGTCGGGGCGTTTGACGGCGAACATGCCGGATTCGCCGCAGCAGCGGTCGCTTAAGACGACTTTCTGCCCCATGAGGCTGCTGGCCATTTGGGTGGCGTTCATGGTTTTGATGGGCGTGTGGCAGGGGTCGTGGTAGAGGTATTGCTGACCTTTCACGCCGTTCAGTTGCACGCCTTTTTCGAGCAGGTATTCGTGGATGTCGATGATGCGGCAGCCGGGGAAGATTTCTTCAAAGCGATATTTTTCGAGCTGGTCGTAGCAGGTACCGCAACTGACAACGACGGTTTTGATGTCGAGGTAGTTGAGGGTGTTCGCCATGCGGTGGAAGGCAACGCGGTTGTTGGTGCTCATCTGCTCGGCTTTTGCCTTGTTGCCGCCCGCGTCCTGCGGATAGCCGCAACACATATAACCGGGCGGCAGGACGGTTTGTACGCCGACGTGCCAGAGCATGGCTTGGACGGCGAGTCCGATTTGGCTGAACAGGCGTTCGGAACCGCAGCCGGGGAAGTAGAACACGGCTTCGGCATCTTCGGGCGCAGCGGGGTTGCGGATGATGGGGATGCTTTTGTCGTCTTCGATGCCGAGCATGGAGCGCGGTGTTTTGGCGGGCACGCTTTTGGGCAAAGGACGGTTGATGAAGTGGATGATTTGTTCTTTGACCGGTGCGGTGCCGACGGTGGCTTTGGGTTCGGCTTTTTGTTTTTTGGTGCCGACGGGCAGGAGTTTGCCGATTTTGTAGGCGAAGTTCTGCGCGGGAAAGCCGGTCTGTATCATGGCGGCGCGCAGGGCTTTGATGGTTTTAGGGCCGGTGGCGTTCAAAAATGCCATGCCCATCGATGCGGCGGGAGCAAAGCGTTTGTGGCCGGAATCGGCAAGGTAGTTGCGGATGGCTACGGTTACGTCGCCGAAGTCGATGTTGACGGGGCAGGGTTTGACGCAACGGTGGCACACTGTGCAGTGGTCGCCGATGTCCATGAGTTCTTCAAAGTGTTTGATGGAAACGCCGCGGCGGGTTTGCTCTTCGTATAAGAAGGCTTCAGTCAAGAGCCCCACGCCGAGGATTTTGTTGCGCGGGCTGTACAGCAGGTTGGCGCGCGGAACGTGGGTGGAGCAGACGGGTTTGCATTTGCCGCAGCGCAGGCAGTCTTTGACGGAATCGGCGATGGTACCGAGGTCTGATTTTTCCATAATCAGCGATTCCGCGCCCAAAAGCTCGAAAGACGGCGTGTAGGCGTTGCGTAAGTCCGAGCCTTTCATCAGTTTGTGACGGTTGAAGGTATGCTTTGGATCGACTTGGTTTTTATAGTCCCAAAACGGCTGCAAGTCTTCATCGGTCAGAAATTCGAGCTTGGTGATGCCGATGCCGTGTTCGCCGGAAATCACGCCGCCGAGCGAGCGGGCGAGTTTCATGATGCGCTCGACCGAACGGTAGGCCGTCTGAAGCATTTGGGCGTCGTCTGAATTGACGGGGATGTTGGTGTGGACGTTGCCATCACCGGCGTGCATGTGCAGGGCGACGAAGACACGCCCGCGCACGGTTTTGGCGTGGATTTTGCCCAAGCCTTCGATGATTTTGGTGTCGGTTTTGCCGCTGAAGATTTCGGCGAGCGGTTTCATTACGTCTTCTTTGACGGACACGCGCAGGCGGAAATCGCGGAATGCAGTAAAACAGCTCTCGTCGTCTTTGGCTTCGGGCGCGGCATGGACGGCTGCGCCGTAGCGGGCTTTGTAGTCGGCAAGCGGCGTGTCCAGATTAGCGAGCAACCAGTCCCAACGCTCTTTGACGGCGGAAACGTGGGCAAGGGCGTGTTTGCCGCGTTCGCCCAAAAGTTCGGCGGTCGGCAGGTCCGTGCCCATTTTGTCGATGGGGAGTTTGCCCGACAGATATTGCTCCAATGCGGCGCAGAGTTTGAGTTTGTTTTGGATGGAAAGCTCGATGTTGATGCGTTCGATGCCGTCTGAATACTCGCCCAGCCGCTCCAGCGGAATCACCACGTCTTCGTTGATTTTAAAGGCGTTGGTGTGCTTGGCGATGGCGGCGGTGCGGCTGCGGTCGAGCCAGAAGGTTTTGCGCGCTTCAGGCGACACGGCGATAAAGCCTTCACCGTCGCGGGCGCGTGCAAGTTCGCAGATGTGTTCGGCGGCTGCCTCTACTGCGGCTTCGTCGTCTGAAACCACGTCCGCCAGCAAGACCATTTTCGGCCGTCCTTTGCCCGCCGCTTTGGTGGCGTAGCCGACGGCGCGGACATAACGCCAGTCCAAATGTTCCAAACCCGCCAGCCGCACGCTGTCGTGGGCGAGCAGGAAATCGCGGATTTCAACGATAGAAGGCGTAGCGGTGGCGACCGTGCCGAAAAACTCCATACACACGGTGCGCGTGTATTTCGGCATTTTATGCAACACGAAGGCGACGCTGGTGATGATGCCGTCTGTGCCTTCTTTCTGCACGCCGGGCAGGCCGCTCAAAAATTTGTCAGTAACGTCTTTGCCCAAACCGACTTTGCGGAATTTGTGGCCGGGGATTTCCAAGCGTTCGGTTTTAACGATATTGATGCCGTCTGAATCCAGCGTGTGAACGTCGAACACGGCAGTTTCTTCGTCGTGGATTTTGCCGAAATTGTGGCGCACGCGCTCGATACGCAGCCATTCGCCCTGCGGGTTGACCATCTGCCAGTAGGCGAGGTTGTCCAACGCCGTCCCCCACAACACGGCTTTTTTGCCGCCCGCGTTCATCGCCACATTGCCGCCCACGCAGGACGCGTCGGCGGAAGTCGGATCGACGGCGAACACCAAACCCGCCTGATGCGCGGTTTCTTCCACCCGCCGCGTTACCACGCCCGCACCGCAATGGATAATCGGATGTTTGCCGTCCAAACCCGCCAGTTCGACAAATTCGACGCCGCGATGCTTGTCCAGCTTTTCCGTATTGATGACCGCGCTCATTGCATCCAAAGGTACGGCGCCGCCGGTATAACCCGTGCCGCCGCCGCGCGGAATAATGACCAAATCCAGCTCGATTAAGGCGCGCACCAAAGGCGCGATTTCGGCTTCCGTATCGGGATTGACGACGACAAACGGATATTCGACGCGCCAGTCGGTCGCATCGGTAACGTGCGTTACCCGCGCCAGCCCGTCAAACATAATATTGTGCGGCTTGGTGATTTTGCTCAAACGCTCCAAAATCTGCCGCCGCTTTTGGCGCGTTTCGTCAAAACTGCCGTCAAAACGCTCGACCGCCTTTTCCGCCGCCGCTACCAAGACATCGACTTGCGGATTGTCGTCGCGGCGTTTGCGGATTTCGTTCAACCGGTGGCGCATTTCCCGCACCAGCGCGGCGCGGCGTTTCGGATGCTCCAGCAAATCATCAACCAGATACGGATTGCGCACGACCACCCAAATATCGCCCAACACTTCAAACAACATCCGCGCCGAACGCCCCGTCCTGCGCTGTCCGCGCAAGTCCTGCAGAATCTGCCACGCCTCATCGCCCAACAGGCGGATGACGATTTCGCGGTCGGTGTAGGAAGTATAGTTGTAGGGAATTTCCCGAATACGCTGCGGGGCGGTAGTCGTGGTCATGGTGGCGGTGTGTCCGTATGATTATTGGTACGGCGAAACTGCGGAAAGCTGCGGCATGATTTCGCCGTATTTTTATGAAAAGGTCGTCTGAAAGCGCAACTTCAACGAAGTTAAAATGATTTTCAAAACAATCAGACAACTCGTTGGAAAAGCGATAATGTAGTTTAAATTCCGATGTTTTTCAACGGAAAAGGCGAAAAATGTTTCAATAGGAATAATTTTCAAAAAGGCGGATATTGTTGACAATTTAAAGGTAAAAAGACTTTTCAGACGACCTTTGATGCAGCCGCGCTTGAGTTTTCCCGTAAAACAGTTATAATGCCACTCTCTTACGGCGAGTCTCCCCGCATGATAATTCGGAACAACGGGTCAGGGGCGGAAGCCAGCAGCCCACTCCGATGCGTCAGTGCCGGGGGTCTGGCTCGCCACCCTATTAAAAAACACCGAAGATGGATTGGTCTTCGGTGTTTTTGCTTTTGCAGAATTTGAGATTGGAAAAAGGTCGTCTGAAAATGTTCAGACAACTGACCGCTCACAATAACATAAATTACTAAATTTTATGCTTAATCATATTCCAAAAATAAAAAACCTTTCTGATTTTTATTCAAAACCAGAAAGATTTTAGTCAATTGAAAATTTTTAGCACATTTTCATGCGCCAAATTTCGTTAACAGACTATTTGTGCAAGAAGATTTCAGACTATAACCATCCAATTCAAGGCGCATTACATATCTTCCTAAACGGTGGAAAACCTCTCGTACAGATCTACCTATGCACCTCGCTGGCTATTTACTACACGTCAAAATTATTTGTTTTGCTCATTTTTTCCAGGAGCATAAAATTCTATAACTATATTTGTTATATCTACACATGCCTTCCTTAAATCTATAATATATTTTTCTTCTAATATGGAATTAGGATGATCTTTGTTATCTTTACGAATTGTATTCCTGGAATTATAAATTAAATTTCTAATCTCATTATTCAATTCTAGATAACTATTAATTACTTCTTCCATTTTTGGTTCTAATTTTTCAGCATCTGGAAATATACTGGATTTAATCTCATCTAACCATTTCAAAGTTTTTGAAGTTGTTCCCTCTTCTGGTTTCTCCCCCGGCGTCGTCACTGCATAACGATGATAAGTAATAAACTCATCAAGCATGTCATAACTCTTGCGACTTGATTCATAAAAATCTCTAACAGATTTCTTATCTTCTTTCATTTTCTCTGCCATTATTAAACTTTTTTGAGCAAATGAAATCAAATTTTTATTATCTTTTTTCAATAATTCTAAATATGCGGCACACTTCTGTTCATGTTTACTTGCTCCTTGCGTTAAAAGTGATACTGCACTGGGTAATACTTTTAGAACTGTTGTCCACTCAAACATAATATAGCCTCCTTTTACCAGTCAATTAAATAAGATGAATTATCATTTTCGAATGATACTTTCAAACTCCTTACCAGTCAAATTATATATAAACGAGCTACAACCTACTGACTGCTTAAGCATTTTTCTCGTTGGCGTGCCCTAAATAAATGGCAATCAGGGTCAACACGGCGCCGCTCCATTGGAGGGCGTTAATCGGTTTATCCAACCAAAAATAGTCTATCAGCAAAGCGGCGACGGGTTCGGAGAGCAGCAGCAGTCCGGTCAGCGAGAATGACAATAATGGAATGGCGTAGGCTATCATGCCCCATGCGAAACACTGCATCACCGCGCCGTAAATCAATACCAGCCCGATATCGCGCATGGTGGCGGGATAGAGGGCATGGCTGTCAAACAGGATGGACGGAATGATGAGGGATAACGCGCCGCCAAAGCTCAAAATCATCATCATGGGGAACAAGGAAGTTTTCTCGATTTGGTGGGTTTTGTGGATACACACCATAGACAATGCGAGCATACCGCCCGAAGTGATGCCGCTGATAAAGCCCCAGACGGCGTTGCTGTTGTGTCCGAACTCAGGGCTGCCGATAAGGGCGACGCCGCTGATGGCGAGAATGAGGCTGAACATTTGCGGTTTGCTCAAGCGTTCGCCGAAAAAGAAGAAACCGATGGCGGAGAGGAAAAATATCTGCAAGCTGTTGAGCAAGGTGGAAATACCGGGGCCGACGGCGTGTATGCTTTCATGCCACAGCGACAGGTCGAATGCCAAAAACACGCCGGAGAGCATGGCGGTGTAGATGGCTTTTCTGCTTTTGGGCAGCTTTTGCCCAAAGAGGCGCGACAGCAGCCAGAAAATCACCGCCGCTATCGCCAGCCGCCAAAATGCGATGGCGTAAGAGCCGACTTCGACAAACTTGACAATCAAACTGCCCAATCCGAAAACGACGCAGCCGACGACCAGCAAGGGTGCGGCATGCGAATGATGCGGCGTATTCATAACGCTCTCTATTCTCTTTGTTTTATTGATATTGCTACGCTGCAAATTTGCTCAAAGGTCGTCTGAAAACGTGCAATCTGCTTTTCAGACGACCTTTTTACATTCTTTTTACATCAATCCTGCATCAGCCAATATTGCAGCCCGATTAAGGTTTTGCCGTCTTTGATTTCGTTGTGTTCCAAAGCGGTGCGGACTTCTTCCTTGCTCATCAAGACGGTTTCGGTGATTTCATCTTCGTCGTTGCTCAAGGTGCTGCCGAGGCGTACGCCTTCTGCTTTATAGAGGTACATTTTTTCGTCGCAGAAGCCGATGGCGGTGTAGAAGCTGCTGATGAGTTTGACGCTGTCGGCGGTGTACGGGGTTTCTTCCGCCAGCTCGCGTAAGGCGCATTCGGCAGGGTCTTCGCCTGCATCGAGTTTGCCGGCGGGCAGCTCGAGTGTGGCGATGTCTGCGGCGTAACGCCATTGGCGCACGAGTACGACTTTACCCTCGTCAGTAATCGCCAAAACGCAGGCGGCGCCGGGATGGCGGATGACGATGCGCTGGCTTTCGTTGCCGTTGGGCAGGCGGACTTTGTCGCGGTTGATACTGACGAATGAACCTTGATAAATTGATTCGCTGCTGAGTTTGGTTTCTTTCAAATCCATTTGCGTGCTTTCTTTATAAAATGTGGTACGGGGTCGTCTGAAAATCGGGAATGGGTTTCAGACGACCTTTTGAGTCATGAAAAGGCTCGTCTGAAAGGGAGCGAAGCGGGTTTCGTTAAAACGTTTGTGCTGCTTTAAACCTTGCTGCGTTCGATTTCGATACCGACTTCTTTGACTTCGGGCAGGATGCCGGGCTTGATGATTCTGACGCGTATACTCAACGCGCCGAAATTGTCGAGAATCAGCTTGGCGATGTGTTCCGCCAATGATTCGAGCAAGAGGAAACTTTGTTCCGCAAGGCTTGCCCTGACGGCTTCACAGACTTCGCCGTAGTGGACGGTATTGCCGATGTGGTCGTCCTGACCGCTTTGTTCGGGGATGCCGATGTCCAAGTCCAAAATCAGGGTTTGGGGGCGTTCGCGTTCCCAGTCGTACACACCGATTAAGGTGTCCGCCTTCATGCCGCGTAAAAAGATTTTGTCCATTTGCCTGCCTGTTTTTTTGATAAAATGAGCGTCCCATTTTAAGTAAAGCATCTGAAATGTTCAATGTATCCGCCGTTATCGCGGCTTATTTAATCGGTTCGCTGTCGTTTGCCGTCATTGTTTCCAAATATTACGGCATGGACGATCCGCGCACTTACGGCTCGGGCAACCCCGGCGCGACCAATGTTTTACGCAGCGGCAAGAAAAAGGCGGCGGCGCTGACTTTGCTGGGCGACGCACTCAAAGGTTTGGTGGCAGTGATTTTGGCACGCTGTCTGCAAGATGCTTTGAATCTGTCGGACATCGCCATAGCCGCGGTTGCCGTCGCCGCTTTGGTCGGACATATGTGGCCGCTGTTTTTCGGCTTCAAAGGCGGCAAGGGTGTGGCGACTGCGTTGGGCGTACTGCTGGCGCTTTCTCCTGCAACGGCTTTGGTTTGCGCGGCGATTTGGCTGGTGATGGCGTTCGGCTTTAAAGTGTCCTCACTTGCCGCGTTGACTGCCACAGTAGCCGCGCCGCTCGTCGCCTTTTGGCTGATGCCCTACCCTTCTTGGGCTTGGGCGACCGTCGTCATCGCCGTGCTGGTGTTGTACCGCCATAAAAGCAATATCCAAAACCTGCTTCAGGGCAAAGAAGGCAAAATCGGAGACAAAGCAGATAAATCCTGATTTTGTTTTTCAGACGACCTATCCGATTGCGGAATGAACCAAGGTCGTCTGAAAATCTTTCAATCTACGCTGCGGCATGCCCTTAACCTGCCGGCAGGTATCGAAAACCGATTTAATCCATTATAATCAAGCTCTTTTGTTTCACAGCCAAACTTCCATGCCGAAACGCCCGTTCAAAACCGTCCTGACCGCCTTTACTTTGGCCGCGCTGTCTGCCTGCTCGCTAGTCAAGTATCAGCCTGTTGCTACCATCAATAAAATTGATATGAACCAAGGCTATCGTTTTGAAACCAGCCAGTTTCGGCGAGAAGAAGACGACACCTTCATCATCCTAATGCTCTCCGGCGGCGGCACGCGCGCGGCGGCGTTGGGCTACGGCGTGTTGGAACAGCTTCAGCAGCAAAAAGTTACCATCGGCGGCAAAAGCAAGTCGCTGATGTCCAATGTCGATTTGGTGGTCGGCGTATCCGGAGGCTCCGTCCTCGCCGCCTATTTCGCGCTCAAAGGCGAAGAAACCATCCCCATGTTTTACAAGCGTTTTCTTCACCAAAACTTCCAACGCCAAGTCGTCAAACAAGCCTTCTCCATGACCAACCTGCCCCGCCTTGCCTCGCCCGAATACGGACGCGGCGACCTCTTGCAGGAGCAGTTTGAAAACCACCTTTTCGGCAAAACCACCTTCCGCGATTTGGAAATGCACGGCAAAGGCCCGTTCGCCATCATTTCCGCCACCGATATGGGGGCGGGCGAACGCCTGAACTTCACGCAAGAATACTTCGACCCCATGTGTATCGACTTGGGCGGATTGCGCCTTGCCCGCGCCGTTGCTGCTTCCAGCTCCGTACCCATGGTGTTCGCCCCGATTACCCTCAACAACAACGGCGGCAACTGCGGCTACACCCTGCCGCCGCAGCTTCAAATGACCGGTCTTGAGTTCCAAAAGCAGCAAAACGCCACTTATCAAGAGTTTAAAAACAGGTTCAACAAATACAGCGACAGCAAAACCCGCCCTTACATCCATCTGATAGACGGCGGGCTGACCGACAACCTCGGCATGCGCAGCCTCTTGGACATGACCGAAATCTATCCCGACAAAGTGTTGGAACAACAAATCCGCAGCCGCAACCTGCGCCACATCGTCGTCATCAGCGTCAACGCCCAAAACCAAATCAGCAGCAATATGGACAAAACCGCCGCCGTGCCTGGATTCCGCGACGTCGTTACCGCCATCATCAACATCCCCATCGACCAATACACCCAAGAATCCCTGCGCCGCTTCCGCGCCTTTGTCGATCAACGTAACGAAGCCAACCAACAAAGCGGAGACGGAATCAGCTTCTCCTTCGTCAGCCTCAACCTCAAAGACCTGCCGCCGTCCGCGTTGCGCGACAAAGTGTTGAACATCCCCACCAGCTTCTACCTCCCGCCCGAAGACGTGGACAACCTGCGAACCGCCGCAGCCGAGCTGATGAAACAGTCCCAAGACTACCAAAAACTGCTGCAAGAATTTGCCGCACACCCCAACCCCGAAACCATCTTCGCCGAGCCGCCGCCACCCGATCCCAAAGACGGCAAAGCAGCCAAAAAACAAAACAAACCCATCCAATAACCACACCACAACCATTTCAGACGACCCATAACCCAAAGGTCGTCTAAAAAATCGAAACGGAACACCCTGATCATGAACGACAAAACCAGCCCCATCGTTACCGACATCAACCGCCCCGTTCTTATCCCACCCGGCGGCAATAAAAAAGTCCTCTTACATTCCTGCTGCGCCCCGTGCAGCGGCGAAGTCATGGAAGCTATGCTCGCCAGCGGTATCGACTACACCATCTACTTCTACAACCCCAATATCCACCCGCTCAAAGAATACATGTTGCGCAAAGAAGAAAACATGCGCTTCGCCGACAAATTCGGCATCCCCTTCATCGACAAAGACGACGACTACGAAAACGACCGCAAAGAATGGTTCGCCAAAGCCAAAGGCATGGAATTCGAACCCGAACGCGGCATCCGCTGCACCATGTGTTTCGACATGCGTTTCGAAAAAGCCGCCCAATACGCCCACGAAAACGGCTTCCCCGTCTTCACCAGCTCGCTGGGCATTTCCCGCTGGAAAAACATGGCGCAAATCAACGACTGCGGCCACCGCGCCGCCGCGCCCTACGACGACGTCGTCTATTGGGATTTCAACTGGCGCAAAGGCGGCGGCAGCGCGCGCATGATCGAAATCAGCAAACGCGAACACTTCTACCAACAAGAATACTGCGGCTGCGCCTACTCCCTGCGCGACTCTAACGCCCACCGCAAATCGCAAGGCCGCATCCCCATCAAACTCGGCGTACTGTATTACGGCGACGAGTCCACACAATACGAACCCTCGCCTGACGGACAGGCAGCCAAAATCGTTGTGGACAAATAATTGATATCGGTTTTATATGAAGAAAAAAGTCGTCTGAAAGATTTCAGACGACCTTTTCAGCATTTACCCATTCAAAAAAAGTAACACCCGTCCGTCTAACCGTGTTCTAATAATGCTTTACATTTACGCTGAACGAGAGAAAAGCCATGACCGCACCTCAAACGCCCGTTATCCGCTCCCTGCTCGACACCGACCTGTACAAGTTCACCATGCTTCAGGTGATACTGCACCAATTCCCCCAAACCCACAGCCTTTATGAGTTCCGCTGTCGCAACAAAGACATGGTTTACCCGCTTGCCGACATCCAAAGCGACTTGGAACGAGAACTCGACGCGCTCTGCCAACTGCGCTTTACCCACGACGAACTCGACTACCTGCGCAGCCTGCGCTTCATCAAAAGCGACTTTGTCGACTATCTCGAACTCTTCCAACTCCAACGCCGCTTCGTCAAAGTCAGCCCCGACTCAGAAGGTCGTCTGAATATCCGCATCGAAGGCCCTATGATTCAGGCGATGTTCTTTGAAATCTTCATCCTCGCCATCGTCAACGAACTCTACTTCCGCCGTCTCGAAACCCCCGCCGTCATTGAAGAAGGCGAACGCCGCCTCCAAGCCAAAGCGCAACGCCTCAAAGAAATCTCCGCCGCGCAAAACCCCGATGATCCGCCGTTCCTCATCTCCGACTTCGGCACCCGCCGCCGCTACACCCTCGACTGGCAGGAACACGTCATCCGCACCCTGCTTGAAGCCGCCCCCGACATCGTGCGCGGTACCAGCAACGTTTATCTCGCCAAAAAAATCGGCATCACCCCCATCGGCACGATGGCGCACGAGTTCCTCCAAGCCTTCCAAGCCCTCGATGTGCGCCTGCGCAATTTCCAAAAAGCCGCCCTCGAAAGCTGGGTACACGAATACCGCGGCGACCTCGGCATCGCACTGACCGACGTGGTCGGCATGGATGCCTTCCTGCGCGACTTCGACCTCTATTTCGCCAAACTCTTCGACGGCCTGCGCCACGACAGTGGCGACCCTTATGTATGGGGCGACAAAGCGCATGCGCACTACAAAAAACTCAAAATCGACAGCCGCACCAAAATGCTGACCTTCTCCGACGGGCTGGACATCGAACGCTCGTGGGCGTTGCACCAATATTTCAAAGACCGTTTCAAAACCAGCTTCGGTATCGGCACCAACCTCACCAACGACATGGGCCATACCCCGCTGAACATCGTCCTGAAACTCGTCGAGTGCAACGGTCAATCCGTCGCCAAACTCTCTGACTCTCCGGGCAAAACCATGACTACCAACAACACCTTCCTCGCCTACCTGCGTCAGGTGTTTGACGTTCCCGAGCCGAAGGTGGAGGATTGATTAACTGAAAACGGCAAGAGGTCGTCTGAAAACCTTGATTCGAGGTTTTCAGACGACCTTTTTATCAGACAAATTGACAACAAAACCATCCATGCCAAGCCGCAATCCGCCCTATCCCGATATAGGGCTGTTGTCGTTTATGCAACCATTTCATCTTAGTCATGATGTCGCCTTTAAAATTCATTTCAGATAAGTCTATTAAGGAGTAAAATAGCGCCCGTTTTATTTTGTTATGTTTTGAAAGTATATTTAAATGTCCGCACCTCAATTCGATGTCGCCGTGATCGGCGCAGGTCCTGCAGGCTCGGTAGCATCCGCCCTGCTTCACAAAAAAGGTTATAAAGTCTGCGTATTGGAAAAACAGCACTTTCCACGCTTCGTCATCGGCGAAAGCCTGCTGCCGCACTGCATGGAAATGCTTGAAGAAGCCGGTTTTGTCGACGCCGTACACGCCGAACCCAGCTTTCAGTTTAAAAACGGCGCGGCGTTTTCATGGGGCAGCCGTTATACCGAATTTGATTTCACCGAAAAATTTTCAGACGGCCCCGGCACGGTTTACCAAGTGCGCCGCGGTATTTTCGACAAAATCCTGATTGACGAAGCCGCCAAACAAGGCGTGGAGGTTCGTTTCGGACACGGCGTGACCGCGTTCGACAACAGCGGCGACCTTGCCCGTTTGAGCGTAGAAGCCGACACGGGCGAGAGCTACGAGCTGACCGCGAAATTCGTATTGGACGCCAGCGGCTACGGCCGTGTACTGCCGCGCCTGCTGGACTTGGAGACGCCGTCACACCTGCCGCCGCGCCAAGCGCACTTCACCCACATCGACGACAACATCACCCACCCGAAATTCGACCGCAGCAAAATCCTGATTACCACCCACCCGCAACACCGCGACGTATGGATTTGGCTGATTCCCTTCGGCGACAACCGTTGCTCCATCGGCGTAGTCGGCACGCCCGACGTACTCGCGGGCGAATCGGAAACCGTGTTGAAAAAATTTGTCTACGAATGCCCGATGCTGAAAGAAATTTTGGACAAAGCCGTCTGGGAAAACGACTTTCCGTTCCGCTCCATCCAAGGCTATTCCGCCAACGTAAAATCGCTGCACGGCAAACATTTCGCGCTGTTGGGCAATGCCGCCGAGTTCCTCGACCCCGTGTTCTCATCAGGCGTCACCATCGCGCTGCACTCCGCCAAACTCGCCGCCGACCTGTTGGCAAAACAGCTTGAAGGCGGTGCGGTAGACTGGGATGCCGAATTTGCCAAACCGCTAATGATCGGTGTGAACGCGTTCCGCACTTACGTCGACGGCTGGTACGATTTCCGCTTCCAAAACGTCGTGTACGCACCCAACCGCAGCCCTGAAATCAGCCGCATGATTTCTTCCATTTTGGCAGGCTACGCATGGGATACTGAAAATCCGTTCGTGGCAAAATCCGAACAACGCCTGTCCACACTGGCGGCTCTGGTCGGCGACCTGAAAATCGAATAAGGGGTCAACCGACGTCCTTTTACAACCAACCGCTTCCGCCCCAGTGCGCAAAATCGTTGTTCACTGGGGCAAGCTGTTTTACATTTTCAGACGACCCTTGAAAAGGTCGTCTGAAATACTGTCCGACATCGGTTACAATACTTCCCTTCCTCCGCACCGACAAAGGAACCCCATGCGATTTCCAAGCCTAGCCCTTGCCGCGCTGACCCTCAGTGCCTGCGCCCTTTCCCCCTCACTGCCCCATCCGCAAACCCTGCCGACGCTTGAGCAATCGGGTTTGTGGTTCAAGCTTGAGCAGACCGATGCTTCGGGCAATGCCGCCCAAACCAGCCTGCTGGCGGTTGAACAGTTGCCGGAGGGCATACGCTTTGTGCAGACCGACGCACTGGGTGCGCCCGTATCGCGCCAGTTTGTCAGCACAAAAGGCTGGAAAAACGACGGCTTCATCATGCCCAATTCCGCTTCGCGCCGCCTGTTTGCCGCGCTGCTGCCGCTGCTTGCCGCCGACCGCGCCGCCGAGCTGTATCCCGAAGTGGAACAAAAAACATCCGAACACAACACATTCTGCCCCGACGGCAACGGCGCGGTATTCCGTTATAAAGAACAAGATTTATGGTGCGTCGCACAAGATAACGGACGTTTCGTGATTGCCTTCCCCGACAAAACCCGTTGGACCGTCAGCCCGATTAAAGAAGAAGAATGATGAAAACCCCCGTTTATCTCAGCCGCCCCGCCATGACCAGTGCGCTCGGCAGCGGCCTGCAAACCCATATCGACGCGCTGCTGGCGCCGTCTGAAACTTCGCCGCTGATGTTTTCCGACCAATGGGTCAAAGGCAAAAACTTCGCATTCGGAGCGGTAAACGAAACACTGCGCCCGCTGCCCGAAGACCTGCCCGCCGCATACCACAGCCGCAACAACCAACTGCTGTGGCACGCGTTGGAACAGATTGAAGACGACATCCATGCCGCCGTCCGCCGTTACGGCGCAGCGCGAACCGCCGTCATCATGGGTACGTCCACCAGCGGCGCAGATGAAAATATGCCCTTGTTCCAACACGTTGCCGACGGCGGCAGCTGGACGGACAAACCGTTCAACCAGCTTCAACACGAAATGGCGTCGCCTTCTGAATTTGTGGCACACGTTTACGGCATTCACGGTCTGTGTTACGTCGTTTCCACCGCCTGTACATCGGGCGCGCGCGCCTTAATCAGCGCGGCGCGGCTCTTGCGCGCGGGTTTGTGCGACGCGGTTATTTGCGGCGGCGTCGATACCCTGTCGCCCCTGACCATCAACGGTTTCGCCTCGTTGGAAGTGCTTTCGGACGACCTCGCCAACCCGTTTTCCGCCAACCGCAACGGCATCAATATCGGCGAAGCCGCCGCCGCCTTCGTCATGACCCGCGATGCCAATTTCGGCGGCACGATGCAGCTGTTGGGCTACGGCGCAAGCAGTGACGCTTATCATATGTCCTCGCCCCGCCCCGACGGTTTGGGTGCGGCGCAGTCTTTTCAGGCAGCGCTGAACAATGCCGGTTTGCAGCCGCAAGACATCGGTTGGATCAACCTGCACGGCACCGGCACGAAACACAACGACAGCATGGAAAGCCGCGCCGTCGCCGACGTGTTCGGCAGCCAAACCTTCTGCACTTCGACCAAGCCGCAAACCGGACACACGCTCGGCGCCGCCGGTGCCATCGAAGCCGCATTCGCTTGGGGCATCGCCGACCGCGGCTGCAACCCTGAAGGCAAACTGCCGCCGCAACAGTGGGACGGTATCCCCGATCCCGAACTGCCCGCCATCGCCCTGACCGACGGCAACAGCGCATGGTCATCTGAAAAGCGCATCGTCGCCAGCTCGTCTTTCGCTTTCGGCGGCAGCAACGCGGTATTGATTATCGGAGAATCAGCCGAATAAATCGCTTCCGTCTTTGCCTCAACGACAAAAGGTCGTCTGAAAACAGTTTTCAGACGACCTTTTTCATGACCGCAAACAAACCCGCTCAAATATGAAGCGAGTTGACGTTTATCCTAATTGGCTGCGTTGACGCACAAAGAATCAATCTTGCCCGCACGCGGGAAGCGGATGGTGTAGCGTCCTTTTTGGTCGATTTCGGCAAAGCTGAAGCGGTCTTCAGGCGTATCGCCATCCGCGCCCACTTCCAAAGCAACGCGTTTGCCTTTCGGGTCTTTCACGACCACATTCGGGCTGACGGGCGCGAATGAAAGGATCAAACCATTGTCTTCTGTGGCTTTAAAGCTGTACACCTCGCCGCGTTTGACCTTCAGCGGTTGGTCAATACAGCCCGTTTCATTGAGGGGCAAACTTTTTTCCGCATAGGCAAAGGCAGTGCTGCCCAAGCCCAAAGCAAGCATCAGGGAAAAACTCAGAGATTTCATACGGTTTCCTTTGAGATTTAAATATTCAAACGAAGCGGGATTATAGCACTGATTATTTGGCATCCTCGCTAGGCGAGACGAAAAATAATCCAATCAACATAAAAATCAACCATCCCTCCGTTCCAACACCTTCCTAGCCGCTTCCACGCCCCAATATAAAGCTTCTTCGAATACCGAATAGCCGCTCAAATCGCTGTGGGCAAACAGCAGGCCTGACGCTCGGTTTCTGATTTTTAACAAAGATTCGTCGTTCAGATAACCGACTTTCGGTACGCTCATGCCGTGTCCGCGCACCGTAACATCAACATGGGAAACGTGTTGCCAGAAGCCTTCTCCGTAGGCGGCAATCAAGTCTTTGGCGGCCAAGTCGCGCAGTTCTTCGTCGGTGGCTTCGAGCAGTTGGCGGCGGACGGCTTGCGGGGTGTCGTGGTTGAGTGCGGCATAGGCGGTGAAGATGGTACGCTCGGGGCGGGCGACGCGGATGAGCTGGTTGGTGGCGACGACGTAGCCGAGCCCTTGGCTGCCGTAGATGACGTTATCCCACGCCGTTTCGCTGTTGTTTTTTTCTTTCGGGAAGCTGTGCAATTCGAAATTGGCGACCAACCACGGGGCGTATTCGGGGATGTTCAAACCGTATTGCGCGGGATTTTCAACGATGCGGGCGGCGACCATCAACGGCATGGCGGAGATAACGTGTTGCGCGATCAGGGCGACGGTTTCGCCGCTTGAATTGTCGCGCAGCCAAACTTCGATACGGTCGTCTGAAAGGGGTTTGATTTTGACAGCAGATGCGTTGACGGAAGCGGGTTTGTCGAAGCGGATGCGGTTTTCAGACGACCGTTGCCAACCTTCCTGCAAACCGGCATGGCGGCGCAGGTTTTCAGAAAGGTGCGCCAGACCTTCGGGCCAGGTGAGGACGGTTTCCGCGCTGTTACGTGCGGCGAAGTAATGCAGTCCGGCAAAGGCGGATACTTGCGCTATGCTCTGCCCGTAATCGTCGCGGCAGCAGTAATCGAGATACCACAAGAGTTCGGGCGAGGTGTAGCCCTCTTGCGCAAGCCATTGTTTGAACGTCAGGCTATCAAGTTTGCGCCACGTTTCGTCTGCCGATGACAAGGCAATTGGAATGGCGAAAATCTTTTTGCCGTCGCTGCCGTACGCCTGTTTCAGACGACCGATTAAATCAAAAAAGTGTTTGGAATCCGCATCTTCTTTCGGCAACAGGTGTTCCTGCCATTTATCCTGATACAAAAGGCGCGACTCGGGCGCGTAAACCAAATCGGTTTCCCTGAAACTGCCGTCCGATTGCAAGATACCAAAATCCGCCAGCATCTCGCGCACATACGCGCTCTCTTTCGACGGCAACGCAAGATAATGCGCGCCGCTCGGTGCTTTCAGGCCGTCTGAAGCGGTGTAGGCGGCATTGTTGCCGTTGCGCTCAAACCCTTCCGCTAACAATACATCACGATGACCGTGTTTCGCCAAATACCACAACGCCCCCAACCCCGCCGCGCCGCCGCCGAGTATCAGCGTATTGCATTCGTAACGGCGGCTCGGCGGGCTGAGCAATTTCCCGTCGCGCAACAAATGCCCCAACGGCAGCCCGACGCGGTTGACGGAAACCGGCGGTTTGCGGTTGAGGCGTTGGTAAGTCAGCCAAGAGAAAGAGGACGCAGCGGCAAGCGCGGCGGTATAACTGAGAAATTGACGGCGTGTCGGCATGAGGTTGATGTCGGTTTAGGGTTCTGACAGGTCGTCTGAAAACGTAAAGACGGTTTCAGACGACCTTTTGATGAAATGTTTCCATCAATTTTGTTTGACTACGGATGCTTGTTTGAAACGTTTTTTATTAAGCAGCGTTTCAGTAAAGTAGTCGAAACGTGACTCTTCAATTCGAAGACCAGAGCTAAACGCTAGGCATCCCGGCACCCGCCTAGCATACGAAGAAGCACTATCCTCTTCTGAAATATATGATTTTTCGATGATTACACTGATATTTTTGAGACATTGCCTATATGCCGTTTCTCGCTTGGTATCATCATTGCTCAGTTCAAGGTATTGTTTTCTCTCTTTTTCATACAATGCCGAAAAGTAGGCTGTGTAAACCCGTGAAAGCCCCTCTTCATCTTTATTTTCATATTTATCTTTTGAAGCGGAAAGCTCTTCTAACGTCTGATTCTGAAATTTTTTTAAGAAAGCGCGGTAATATGCATCACATTGACTATCTGCTACCCGATTTATTTCTCCTTCATCGCGACAGCTGGCAGGCATTTCGGCAATCAGTTTATCGATGCTGTTTTTCGCCAATTCATCCACGAGAGGCTGGATTTTGTCAGTAAACACCTGTTCCAATGCTATGACCATTATCTGATGCTGCTTTTGTTTCTGCTTCTGTTCCTCTTTCGTACCCGAGAAAATGTCTACTATAGTCGTCGGATAGTCTTTTTCTACGGCACTTATGAAATTTTGCCAAGTGAAATTTTGCCAAGGTGTTTGGGCGTATTTCTGAGCCAAGATTGTTTTGGTTTGTGCGACCTCAGGCGTTTTTTCCAACTGCTCATATTCTTTTTCCATGTTTGCTTGCTTTTCCCAGATGTGTTTGCCTAACTTCATCCACACTTCTCTGTCAATAACCTTACTTAAATTGGATGGCAGCTCCAACCTTTCCATGACTTGATTCATAATGACGCATTCTGGATAAAGTTCTGAATAAAGGGAAAAGGTGTAATCTCCGGTTTTATCCATCTGGAACGGTGTTGCTGCTATTTTACCGCCGATTTTTTTAGTACATTGCATATATTCGGTATTGAGTTTGCGATAGTCCAGCATTAATGCTTTATCCATTTTTTCTGAATTTCCCTCCACCGCAGAACGGTAGGCAGCTGACAAAACGGGAGCAGACAAATGCTTGGCACCTTTATATTGTTTTTCCATACCCGCCAATTCGGATAATGTTTTTTCTGAGAATTTGTCCTTTAAAACATAATAATAGGCTTTACACGAAGGAATAAGGTCCCAAGCTCCCTTACGACAGCTTTGTGGAATTTCTTGGGCCAATGTTTCAATGTTTTTTGTTTTCAATTCATTCAAGAACGGCTCTGCCTTATCGACAAAAATGCGGTCGATGGCTTCTCTTTTAGCCCGATCTTCCAATCGGTTTTTTCTATTGCGTGTTTGAACGGATTCTTTACGCAAAGCCTCGGGGTAGAATGTGTTCCAATCTTCATTGGCGTATTTCTTTTCCCATTCGGCTTTGAACTGGCTGACCTGCTTTTCAAATTTTTGATTAGTCGCTTCTTTTTTCGCATTTTCCTCATGCCATTTGCGCAGCGGTTCTGCAGCATTGTTTGCCGTCCATGCGGCGAAACAGGGGGATAATTCGGCGTTGCCAGGATTGAGCATCAAAATATCGTCGGGATACTCCGCAATCATTTGTCGTTCATCGGCGTTTTCCATATCAACGCCCACCTTTTTAAACACGCCGTCTTTCAAACATTGTTCGTTTTTAGCTTTGGCTTCGTCGAGATGCTCGAAATAATAGATGTAGTCTTTGACGAATGGGTTGATGGGTGTTGATGATGAAGAACTGGTGGGTGCCGAACTTGGGTTGCTGATACACGCGCCTAAAGAGAGCGCGGATAAAGAGAGGATGATGGAAGTGCGTAAGTGCATTTTGGTTCCTTGATGTTCTTAGTGAGAATATTTTTTGGGGTTTTAAAATGAGGTCGTCTGAAAACAGATTGAGACTGTTTCAGACGACCTTTACAGGTTTTATAGTGGATTAACTTTAAACCAGTACGGCGTTGCCTCGCCTTAGCTC
>JUNU01000023.1 GCA_001067655.1 Neisseria lactamica | reverse complement strand
AGTACATAAGGGCGTTGGCAACGCCGTATCATTGCAATTTTAATCCACTATAAAGTCCATTCAAGATAAACCCCGCCGCTTCCATTTTCAGACGACCTTTCGCCATCTATCCGTAAATTTTTTCCCTCACATCAACCAACGCCGCCAACGCTGAAGCGGTATTTACCGTTTCGGGTAGGTAGGAAGCCTCAAACGCTGTTTCCACTTCCGCCATCAGCCGTTCTGCTTTTTCCAGCAGGTCTTCGTAGGAGGATTCGCCGCGTTTGATGGCGAGCAGTTCGTCGCGGTTGGGGCGGCGCGGGCGGATTTCGCCGTGGCGGGCGATGTCGCGGGCGGTTTCGAGCAGGCGGAAGGTGTGCATCATGTTTTTGGCGTCGTAGCCCTGTCCGTGTGCCTGCGTGCCTCGGTAGCGCGCTTCGTTGCGCTCTGCCAGCCATTGCTGGTAGGAGGCGTATTCGCGGCAGTAGCTGCTGTATCCATCTTGATTGAAGGAAAGGTAGGCGAGCGGGGTTTCGTCTTCGTGAACGGAGCTGAGGGAGAGGTTGGTGGCTTCGGGTTTGGGCGCGATGCCGTGGTAGCCACGCGTGCCGTCGGGGTCGTAAAACAGGGCGTAGAGTTCGCGGGCGTGGGCGATTTTGACCAAACCGACGCGCCGCTGCTCCATTCCGCGTTGCGAAAGCCAGTGTTGCAGCGGCACGGTTTGCGCGCCTTCTACGATGTGGCAGAAATCGAGCACACTTTTCTTTTCAGACGACATCGGGTTGCTGATTTTCTTGTTCAGCCCGCGTGCTTTTTTGATTTGTCCGTAGGCGTATCCCGCGAAACTTTGGCGGCAGGCTTTGGACACAAACCATTCGGTTTTGAACGCGTCCATCAGCGGCGAACGGTAGCGCACGCAGTCGGGCGGCGAGGCGAGCAGTTCCAGCGTGTTCGGGTTGTTTTGCAGCAAAAGCTCGATAAACCGCCCCAGTTCGTAATAAACAATGTCGTTGGTTTCGTTGCTGATTTGCGGGACGTATTCCATGCCGTAAAACATGGATTTGGGCAGGTAAAACACGCCTTTGATGTCGGTATCGGATTCGGGCGTCGCCAAACCGTAGGCGCGGCTGCCGGAAACGGCTTCGAGCAGAAGCAGGTTTTGTGTGTGCAAGTCTTCGATGGTGAGCATTTTCAGACGACCTTCTGTTTCGTGTTGTGTAGGTCGGGTATGAATGCCCGACCTACGGCTTTTTAGGTTTTGAAAAATAGTCTGCACTTTCAGGCAGCCTTTGGTGTGTGCCGGATTTGGGAATCCGGTCTGTGGTTTTTCAGACGACCCGAAAAAGGGAAAGGGCTGCCTGAAAACGTTGGATTTGCCGACCATACCTACCCGCTGCCCCTACTTAAATGGTTTCGGCAATTATTCAATATGTATCGGGCAGCTCGGGCAAACCTAACGCCATATTCAAATTGATGAATACACCGCGTTTTTTACAAGTCATTTCTTGTGTTTTACCCGCGCGTTCAGCGGACAAGGTGTATTCGGGTTTGCCGATGGTGCTGATTTTACTGGCTATATAGGATGCATCGCCGTTGCGCAGATGGATTTCGATGATTTCACCGCGTTGGTTGTTGTCCATCAGTGGTCTCAAATAGTTTTGGAAAACTTGGTCTTGGGGCTGCTCGAACACCAATTCAGGACGGGAGAGGTTTTTGCCGAAACGGTAGCGGATTTTGTCGCCTTGCTGCTGGATGCGGACTTGTTTGCCGTTGTTGAATCGGCAATAAAACAAGGTGTCTTTGTCGATGGGTGCGGAAAAGGCAGTACCGGATAGAAATAATGCGGAAATTAGTAATATTTTGATATTCATGGTGTTTTCTCTAAAATAAAAAAGAGGGGGAGATTGCAGGCTGCTTTTTCTTTTACGGATAAACCGCCGCCAAAGTTTCGCGGAACAATTCATTCAGCGGCGCGCTGTCGGCAGCTTGGGTGGCAGAGGCGGATAATTCGGAAACTTCGTTATATAAATCAACGGTCAATCGTTGCAATTCGGGCGACAGCGTATGCAGGTAACTTTCATCCTGTTCCGCCTTGATTGCCACTAAATCGGTGATTTGGGCGGTGCAGTCTGTTTGCCATTCGCTCATCAGATCGGCCAACGTCATCGGCGGGATGCCGCCTTGTTTCACTGCCCACCGTGCCGCGAGCAGCGGGCGCAGGACGTAAAACCATTTTTTCAGTTTGACGGGGTGCGCCAAATCCATGGCTTTCAAAGCGTTACCTGCGATGCCGCGATAATGGTGCAGCAGCGCGGCGGCTTGGACGTATTGCGGCGCAAGCGCGTTCAGACGACCTGTGAAATCATCGTTCTGCGTATAAACCATCGGCGAACGCAGCCATTCGAGCAGCGTGGCATTGCTTTTCCGCAGCAAACGCAACGCCTTGCGGATGTCCCAGCCGCCGACGTCAAACCATTGGTTTTCGATAAATTCAAAGGTGTCTTTCGCTTCGTCGATTTGCAGATAATATGGCTGCGGACGGATATAAATGGCGCGCACGTCGTAATCGCTGTCGGGCGAGGCAAAGCCCCATGCGCGGCTGCCGCTCTCTACCGCCAACAGGAAATGCAGCGGCTCGGTATGGGCGATGTGGGTGAGTTTTTCTTGAATCGTTTGTTTCATGATGTTTCTTTTAATAGAGGTCGTCTGAAAATCCTAAAAAACAGGTTTTCAGACGACCTTTGCTTTTTGATGGATGGCGGGTTCGACCGAATCAGTCTTTCAACCTGAATTCCGCAGCGCGCGCGTGGGCGGTCAGGCTTTCGCCGTGTGCCAACACGCTGGCGATTTTGCCCAGTTTCTGTGCGCCTTGTTCGGAGACTTGGATCAGGCTGGAGCGTTTTTGGAAGTCGTAAGTGCCCAGCGGCGAGGAGAAGCGGGCGGTGCGGCTGGTGGGTAGGACGTGGTTGGGGCCGGCGCAGTAGTCGCCGAGGCTTTCGCTGGTGTAGCGTCCCATGAAAATCGCGCCGGCGTGGCGGATTTTTTTCGCCCATTCCTGCGGGTTTTCTACCGACAATTCCAAGTGTTCGGGGGAAATGTAGTTGGCGATTTCGCAGGCTTCGTCCAAGTCTTTGGCGAGTATCATCGCGCCCCTGTTGCCGAGCGAGGCTTCGATGATGTCGCGGCGGGGCATGGTTTCGATGAGGCGGTTCATGGCGGCTTGGACTTCGTCGAGGTAGGGTTGCGACGTGCCGATGAGGATGGCTTGGGCGATTTCGTCGTGTTCGGCCTGGCTGAACAAATCCATCGCCACCCAGTCGGCGGGCGTGGTGCCGTCGGTGATGACGAGGATTTCAGACGGCCCCGCCACCATGTCGATACCGACTACGCCGAACACGCGGCGTTTGGCGGCGGCGACGAAGGCGTTGCCCGGGCCGGTGATTTTATCGACCTGCGGTACGGACTCGGTGCCGTAGGCGAGGGCGGCAACCGCCTGCGCGCCGCCGACGGTGAAGACTTTGGTGACACCCGCGACGAAGGCGGCGGCAAGTACGATGTCGTTGCGTTCGCCTTTGGGCGTGGGGACGACCATGATGATTTCTTTCACGCCTGCGACATGGGCGGGCATGGCGTTCATGATGACGGAACTCGGATACGCCGCTTTGCCGCCGGGAACGTAAATGCCGACGCGGTCAAGCGGTGTAATCTGCTGTCCCAACAGCGTGCCGTCTTCGTCTTCGTAGGTCCACGATTCCATTTTTTGGCGTTGGTGGTAGCTTTCGACCCGTGCGGCGGCGGTTTTCAAGGCGGTTTGAATTTCGGGCTGCAAACGCTCGAACGCTGCCTGCAAATCGTCTTGGGTGAGGATGAGGTCGGTTATGGTTTGGGCGGACGTGCCGTCGAAGCGGTTGGTGTATTCGATGAGCGCCGCATCGCCACGTTTTTGCACGTCGGCGCAGATGTCGGCGACGATGCGGTCGATTTCGGGATTCTGCGCGGTTTCAAAAGCCAGCAGGGCTTTGAGTTCGGCTTGGAAATCGGGCGATTGGGTGTTGAGTTTTTTCATGATTTGGTTTTCTCCTTTTTTATTTTTGGACTTGGGGTCGTCTGAATATTCTCTTGTTCAGTCTCTGTCTCTGTTTTGGGTCTGATATACGCTTTTTCGCCTGCTCCGCCGAACTTCAATTCGGGCAGGCATTTTTGGAGTAGACCGAGTTTGGCCAGCACTTTTTTGCTTGAAGAGGCAGTACGGAAACGGTAACGGGTTTGTGTCCTGCCGTTTTTGCTTTCTTCAGCCATCGTTTCAAAGCCGTCCACTTCATACGCGCTGACCACAGCGTTTTGCAAATCCGCGTGAATGCCGATAACGTATTTCACTTTTGATGCGGCATCTTTGCCTACAATCCAGTTGCCCAGCGTGCGCGATTTGAGGTTGGCATCGTCTTGGTTGTCGAAGCGGTAGTCCGCTTCTTCGTCGGTATCCAAGTCCAAAGCGTCTTGGATTTTGACGGCGAGAACGAGTCCGTCGGGGTTGAATTCCTCGAGCGGGCAGGGCGTGAATTTGAAGCGGTCGTCGAGTTCTTCCGCGCTGATGCCGCCTGCGCCGCATCCGGCAGATTGTTTTTTGAATTTTTTATCGACAACCGATTTGACGAAATGAATCAGGGCAGTTTCGGCGGCTTGTGCTTCGGCTTCGGTCAAATGGTAGCTGATGATATGGCGGCCTAGTTTCTTGCATTTGGCGATGGCTTTGCGTTCCGGTACGTCAATATCGCCGAATTCGCCGTCTTGCGAACGGGCGGCCTGTTCATGCTCGAAGATGCGGTTGTCGCAGCCTTTGCCGATGTAGAGGATTTTGTCTTTTTTCAGGTCGGTCAGACAATAGACGTAAAACCGACGCTCGCCGTTATTTAATACGGAAAGGGTTGAATATGAGAATTTTTTTATTTTTGCAACCATTTTAACTTCTCCTATACAGTTTACTGCCGGTGATATTTTCAGACGACCCGCCGGGGGGGCGGATGGGGTCGTCTGAAAACGCATCTTCATTCAAATGAATGCTTACTTCGCCTTCACTGCGCCGCCGAACGCCTGAATAATCGGCTCCAGCAGCGCGTGTTTCGTTTTCAATGCGGCTTTGTTGACCACCAGACGGCTGGAAATATCGACAACGTGTTCGACCGCCTCCAAGCCGTTTGCCTTAAGCGTGTTGCCGGTGGAGACCAAATCGACGATGGCGTCGCTCAGGCCGACCAGCGGCGCAAGCTCCATCGAGCCGTAGAGTTTGATGATGTCGACGTGTACGCCTTTGCTGGCGAAATGTTCGGCGGCGATGTTGGGGTATTTCGTCGCGATGCGCAGGCGACTGCCGGGCTGCGAGGCGGCGGCATAGTCGAACCCTTTGTAGACGGCGACCATCATGCGGCATTCGGCGATGTGCAAATCCAGCGGCTGATAAAGCCCGCTGCCGCCGTGTTCGATTAAAACGTCTTTGCCTGCGATGCCGAAGTCTGCCGCGCCGTATTGGACGTAAGTCGGCACGTCGGTGGCGCGGACGATGACGAGGCGGATGTTTTCATGGTTGGTGCCGATAATCAGTTTGCGCGATTTCTCGGGCGCTTCGGCGGGAACAATGCCCGCCGCCGCCAAAAGCGGCAGCGTTTCTTCAAAGATGCGTCCTTTGGACAGGGCGATGGTCAGTGTGTTTTCAGTCATTGTTGTTGTGTGCCGTCAGACTTCGAACCTGTATCAAGCAGGCGGTCTGACTTTCTCCATTGTATAGTGGATTAACTTTAAACCAGTACGGCGTTACCTCGCCTTAGCTCAAAG
>JUNU01000243.1 GCA_001067655.1 Neisseria lactamica | reverse complement strand
CGTTAATCGCATTCAATCCGTCGGCTAAAACAAAGGGGCTAACCTGCATTGCCATCAATATCAAAAATATCTTCTTCATCTTTATACCTCTTAATCTTTTCCACTATTCATTTCTCTCAAAACCCTGCCGTATAACTCGGCACCGCTTTCGACCCTATCGTTTTAAAACAAGTTTTCAGACGACCTCTGAACATTTAAGGGTCGTCTGAAAATTCATTTAGTAACGGAGATAGTCGGGATGGCGGGAACAGCCTGCATAGCGGATAACACATTCATCGGAATGTTTACTACATCCTTTTAACGCAAGTTCTTTAGCAATTTCCACATCATCATTTCCAACAATACCAAACCCTCCTTTACCTTCTTCTTTACCGCCTATTGCAATAGCCGCACAGGTATTACGGTATTCATGTTTCAATCTACACCCTTTCCCATCATGGGCAATCGGATTTTTGCCTCCCCCAGCCTTAATACAACTTTCCAAAGCCTCTTTGTTGGCAGATTGGTAACCTTTAGTATTGTTTTCAGAATAACCAACAGCTCGATTGGCTGGATTAAAATAAATCGCTCCCCAACGATTAGGGATATTGATGACCCGACGTGCCTGCCCTCCTGACTGACTATTACCGCTACACCCCGCCAAGTCCGGTCTTTGAATACAAGGATTCATCACAGGATCGTTAATCGCATTCAATCCGTCGGCTAAAACAAAGGGGCTAACCTG
>JUNU01000242.1 GCA_001067655.1 Neisseria lactamica | reverse complement strand
GAGGCCGTTTTTCTTTGTCCAACGGGCATCTTTATCTTTACTCGGTGTGGTTTGACCGCTAACTTGCCCTTCTTCATCGACTTCTATGGCTTGACGCTGTTTGCTGCCGGCGGTTTGAATAATGGTGGCGTCAATGACGGCGGCGGATGCTTTCTCTACTTTTAGGCCTTTTTCGGTCAGTTGTCGGTTAATCAGTTCCAGCAGTTCGGACAGGGTGTTGTCTTGCGCCAGCCAGTTGCGGTAGCGGCATAAGGTGCTGTAATCGGGGATGCTCAACTCGTCAAAACAGCAAAACAGGTTGAAATCGATGCGGGTGATGAGGCTGTGTTCGAGTTCGGGATC
>JUNU01000241.1 GCA_001067655.1 Neisseria lactamica | reverse complement strand
TGTACTGTCTGCGGCTTCGTCGCCTTGTCCTGATTTGAATTTAATCCACTATAAATTGTGGTATTTTAGAAAGTTTAAACTCAATTAGCCTTTGAAGCTGAGGATAAGAAAAACGACCGATACGCTGTATCGGCCGTTTTTTCGAATACCTGTTAAATTAGAACCAAGCTTTGATCAAAGCAGCAGTACCTGCAATACCGCCGATCAAGCCGACTGCATTGGCTGCGGTACCCATCGCGCCGTTGACTTGATCACGTTTGTCTTGGCGTTTTTCACGTTCCAATGCCAGCTCTTCTGAAACGTTGGTACGTTGACGGCGGTGTTGTTCCAGCTCGGCACGGGAGAGTTGTGCAGATTCGCGGTTGCGGCCTGCTTTGATGGCTGCAGAGTCGCTACCGATAGCCAAATCGCCTACGGAGCCTCCGGGGGCGGAGCAACCGGTGATAACGAAAGAAGTCAGGAGCAGGGCTGCGATTTTATTTTTCATGATGTTACCTGTTTGAAATATAAGTATTAGGAATCCAATAATCCGTAAGAGCCGGCTATTAGTGAAGGATGTAGATGCGGTTGTTGCGGTTGGCGCGGTTGATCGCATCGGCTTCATCCATCATTTCTTGACGGCGCTCGCGGCGGCGTTCTGCACGTTCTGCACGTTCGTCAGCTTGAACGCGGCGGGAGTCGGCACGCATGGTGGCTTCTTGTTCATAGGATGGTGAGTAGTGCATATGGCCGTAAGTACAGCCGGTAAGCGCACCAATCAGAGCAGTCAGTAAAATAGCTTGTTTTAACATAGGTAATAATCTCAGATGAAAAGAAGGGCTGGTGAAAAATTTTCTGTATATTATTTTAATCTTATGGAATTTACAAGTTAAAACTTCTGTCGTAATTCAAAAAAGTATGTTAACGAATGTTTTGGAATTTATTTCATATATGAAAGAAACAAATCAAATCGTTTTTTGCAATGAAACTGTATGACAATATTGGGTTTTATAGAAGTTCCTCGATAAATTATTACTTGGAAAACTTATTTAAATCTTACGAAAAACGAATTTCAGAGATTAAATGAGAAATACTTAGGTTTGCTGCTGAAACAACGAAAAAGATGGCTGCTATTTAGAATATTATGATAATAGAAATTTTCCCGTCGTTTTGTCAGCATGTCTTTAGAGTCATCAATCAAAATTTTGGGATAAGTCAAACTAAGCAGGGAAATTCTGGTCTGAACGGTTGTTTTCTCTGAATTATGGGAAACATTCAATCTTATTTATATTAAGATTCGGTTTATTGTAAACAGGCGAATTGTGTCATGAGCAAACATTTGGAAGAGCAGGCTGCGAGCTTGGGTATTGATTTGGGTTTCCACGACATCGGTGGAATTTATCATGCGACCAAACCCGAGGTTTTGGAAGGGATTGTTAAGGCTTTGCAGCAGGACGGTTTTTCAGACGACCTTTATACGGATACTTTGGTTGCGCATGAAAACGGTCGGGAATCTTTACAACTTCCTGCTGAGTTTTATGGCGCGGCTGAAATTTGCTTGGGAGACGAAGCGGGCGGACGGCAGGTTTTGGCGTTGAACCATGGCGAAGACGGCGCGCTTTGGGTTGCGCTGCCGGCTTTGGCTTGCGGCTATTACACTTTGTCTGCGGAAGTGGAAGGCAGCATCCGCAAGGTGCGGCTGGTGGTTGCGCCGCAGTCGGTTTATCAGCCGAAAATGCTGGAACACGGTTTGCGCATGAACGGGCTGACAACGCATTTGTACAGCCTGCGTTCGCAACGGAACTGGGGCATCGGGGATTTTACCGATTTGCTGGATTTGATGGCGTTTGCGGCGGATAAGCAACTGGATTTCGTCGGCATCAATCCGTTGCACGCGCTTTTTAGCGCCAAACCTGCTTTTGCCAGCCCGTACAGCCCGTCTTCGCGCGAATGGCTCAATCCGATTTATCTGGATGTGGAGAAGGTTGGCGCATTCTCCTATAACGAAAAGCTGAAAAACTGGCTCAAGCAGCCGAATATCTGCCAGCGCATTGCGGCGTTGCGGATTACGGAAACCGTTGCTTATACGGCGGTTTGGGCGTTTAAGCGTGATGCTTTACAGAAGGCATTTGATGCGTTTGAAAACGATGAATGCGAAGCCGCCAAACAAGAGCGGGCGGCATTTGACGCCTTTGTTGAAGAACACAGCGAGGCTTTGGAAGGCTTCGGCTTGTTTGAGGCGTTGGATCAGTATTACAACCGTTCCGGCGAAGTGGGTTGGCTGTCTTGGCCGTCGGAGTTTCATGATCCGCATGGCGAGGCGGTTCAAAGATTTGCACAGGGTCATCGCCGCGAAATCCGTTTTTATATGTGGCTGCAATGGCTTTGCGCGGAGCAGTTGCGCGAAGTGAACGAGGCGGCTGCGGCGCGCGGCGTGAAGCTCGGAATTTACGGCGATTTGGCGGTCGGCGTGGCACGCGGCAGCGCGGACACTTGGCTTAACCGCGCCGATTACTGCATGGATATGGCGGTTGGCGCGCCGCCCGATCCGTTCAGCCCGACGGGGCAAAACTGGGATTTGCCGCCGCTCAATCCGATGATGTTGAAGCACACGGGCTATGAGAAGTTCGTCAGCCTTTTGCGTGAAAATATGCGGCTTTACGGCATCTTGCGCATCGATCATGTGATGGCTTTGTGCCGTCTGTGGTGGGTTGCGGGCAAGACGGCGGACTTTGGCGCGTATGTGCATTACGACGCAGATGTGATGTTTGCCATCCTGGCTTTGGAAAGCCGGCGGAATCGATGCGTGGTCATTGGCGAGGATTTGGGAACGGTACCCGACCAAGCGCGTTATTTGCTGAACCGCTATCAGGTGTTTTCTTATAAGGTCGTGTATTTCAGCAAAGGCTGGCACGGCTTTGAATTGCCCGAAGAATATCCCGAACAGGCGATTACGGTGGTCAGTACGCACGATGTCGCGCCCTTGGCAGGCTATTGGACGGGCAAGGATTTGGATTTGATGTTCCGCTTGGGTACGATTCCCGATGCGGAAACTTTTCAGACGACCTTGGAAGCGCGCGAACACGATAAGGCGGATTTGTTCGATAAGTTGAAACACGCAGACTGCCTGCCTGCCGACGCCGAGATGTCGTCTGAAATTGATGAAACGCTGTTAACCGCCTTCCACCGGTATGCCGCCATGAGCCGCAGCAAACTGTATGCAGTGCAGCTGGAAAACCTGCTGGGCATGAGCGACAACCTGAATGTGCCGGGCGTTTCCGAGGGTTATCCCAACTGGGCGCGCAAAATGCCCGTCGCGCTTGAAGATTTTCCCCACAACCGCCTGATGGGCGGCCAACTTGCCATGATTGGAGAGGTACGCATGAAGAAAAACAGCCGGATGAAGCCTTATCACGAGCTTGACCAAGTCGAACGCGACACGGTCGAAAGCCTGTTTTTTGCCACCCACAGCGATTTGTTCGCCTATTTGGGACGACACCGCCTTGTCGAAGGCGACGAGGTCGTGCGGACTCTGATTCCGAACGCTTGGGGCGTGGATATTGTCAACCGTGAAACTGGCGAGGTGATTACGTCGTCTGAAAAAGTCGATGAACGCGGATTCTTTGTTGCCGTGTTGCCCGAAGGTGCGCCCGATTATGCGTTGAACGTCCGTTATGCAGAAGATGCCGAGCCTGTGCGCGAAGAAGACCCATACCGCTTCGGCTCCGCCCTGAAAGACATGGATTCTTGGTTGCTGGCGGAAGGCAAACACCTGCGTCCGTATGAAACTTTAGGCGCACATTTTGCCGAAGTGGACGGCGTGAAAGGTGTGAGCTTTGCCGTATGGGCGCCAAACGCGCAGCGCGTATCCGTCATCGGCGAATTCAACCACTGGGACGGCCGCCGCCACGTCATGCGTTTCCACCGCGACAACGGCATTTGGGACATCTTCATCCCCGCCGTCAAACTCAACGCCCTCTACAAATTTGAAATCCGCGATGCCAACGGCAATGTACGACAAAAAACCGACCCGTATGCCTTCGGCGCAGAGCTGCGTCCGAATACGGCGTCTGTCGTGCGCGGTTTGCCGGAAAAAGTGGATACACCCGACTTCCGCGCCCGCGCCAACGCCATTGACGCGCCCATCAGCATTTATGAAGTGCATTTGGGTTCGTGGAAACGCAATCCCGAAAACAACTTCTGGCTGACTTACGAACAGCTCGCCAAAGAATTGGTCGCATACGTCAAAGACATGGGCTTCACCCATATCGAATTCCTGCCCGTTTCCGAATACCCGTTTGACGGCTCATGGGGCTATCAGGCGACCGGATTGTATGCGCCGACCAGCCGTTTCGGTTCGCCCGACGAATTGCGCGCCCTAATTAAAGCCGCCCACGACGAAGGCATCGGCGTCATCCTCGACTGGGTGGTCGGACACTTCCCGACCGACGACCACGGGCTTGCCAAGTTTGACGGCACCGCGCTGTACGAACACGCCGATCCACGCGAGGGCTACCACCAAGACTGGAACACCCTGATTTACAACTTCGGCAGGAACGAAGTCAAAAACTTCCTGCAAGGCAATGCCCTGTATTGGATAGAGCGTTTCGGTTTCGACGGCATCCGCGTGGACGCCGTCGCCTCCATGATTTACCGCAACTACTCGCGCAAAGACGGCGAATGGATACCCAACCAATACGGCGGCCATGAAAACCTCGAAGCCATCGCCTTCCTGCGCGATACCAACACCATGCTGAAAGAGGTTGTCCCCTCCGCCACCGAAATCGCCGAAGAATCCACCTCGTTCGCCAACGTAACCCGCCAAGAAGGCTTGAACTTCAGTTACAAATGGAACATGGGCTGGATGAACGACACCTTGCGCTACATGATGGAAGACCCCATCAACCGCAAATACCACCACAACAAAATGACCTTCGGCATGATGTACCAATACAGCGAAAACTTCGTTCTGCCACTCTCACACGACGAAGTCGTACACGGCAAACGCTCGCTGCTCGGACGGATGCCCGGCGACTGCTGGCAGCAATTCGCCAACCTGCGCGCCTACTACGGCTTCATGTACGGCTTCCCCGGTAAAAAACTCCTGTTTATGGGCAACGAGTTCGCGCAAGGCAGGGAGTGGAACTACAACGAAGGACTGGATTGGTTCCTGCTCGACCAAGAAGGAGGCTGGCACAAAGGCGTACAAAACTTCGTACGCGATTTGAACCACGTCTATAAGGACACCGCGCCGCTTTACCAGCTCGACCAATGGCCGGAAGGCTTCGAATGGCTGGTCGCCGACGACGGCAACAATTCCGTCTTCGTCTTCGAACGCCGCGACCGCGAAGGCAACCGCGTCATCGTCATCAGCAACTTCACGCCCGTCGTCCACGACAGCTACCGCTTCGGCGTGAACGAAGCCGGCGAATACCGCGAAATCCTCAATTCAGACGACCCCGGCTACAACGGCAGCGGCGTATCCGCCGGACAAACCCTGCAAACCGAAGAAATCTGGTCGCACGGCAGATCCAACTCGCTCGCCGTCAAAGTACCGCCGCTGGCAACGGTTTACCTCTACAAAGCCGCCGAACCCAGAGCAATGGAAGTAGCCGATCAGGAAGAAGGCGAAGCGTAAGCTTGAACTGAACTTGTTTTTTTGAACGCAGAAAGACAGCTTCACACCAACCGCTTTGCCTGTTTCAGACGACCTTTTGAGATGAAGGGGTCGTCTGAAATTTTTCGGGGGAACGAATAAGGTTTCATCCTGATATAGTGGATTAAATTTAAATCAGGACAAGGCGACGAAGCCGCAGACAGTA
>JUNU01000240.1 GCA_001067655.1 Neisseria lactamica | reverse complement strand
TCTTTGAGCTAAGGCGAGGCAACGCCGTACCGGTTTAAAGTTAATCCACTATACTTTGAATCTTCCATTTTCAGCATTCAAGGTCGTCTGAAAAATTTTTACAACGCGCGGCGGAAGCTGACGGCTTTCAAAACATGGCTTCTGCCGACTTCTTCATCGCCCGCCAAATCCGCCAGCGTACGCGCCACGCGCATGATGCGGTGGAAGCTGCGTGCGGAAAGGGAAAGTTTTTCCAACAGGTTGCCCAAGGCTTCTTGCGCTTCTTTTTGGACGCGTGCGAACGTATCGAGTTCACTGACGCTCAAGGCGGCATTCACTTTGCCTTGCCGCGCGTATTGCTTGTCGCGGGCAGCGATCACGCGCTCCAACACACGAGCGCTGCTTTCCCCTGCTTCCTGCTGCATCAGTTCGGCGGCGGACAGGCTGGGTACTTCGATGGTCAAATCGATGCGGTCGAGCAGCGGCCCGGAAATTTTGCTGCGGTAACGCGCGACGCTTTCGGGCGTGCAGCGGCAGGGTTTGACGGGATGCCCGAGATAGCCGCACGGACAAGGGTTCATGGCGGCGACGAGCTGGAATTTGGCGGGATAGACGGCTTGGCGCGCCGCGCGGGAAATGTGGATTTCGCCGTTTTCCAAAGGTTCGCGCAAGACTTCCAAAACTTTGCGGTCAAACTCGGGCAGCTCGTCCAAAAACAAAACGCCGTGATGCGCCAATGAAATCTCGCCCGGACGCGGGTCGGAACCGCCGCCGACCATGGCTGCCGAGCTGGCGCTATGGTGCGGGCTGCGGAAAGGACGGTGGCTGTCGAGTTGTTGCTGGTGGTTGGGCAGGAGCGAACGCAACGCCCATACTTCGACCAATTCGTCTTCGGTCAAAGGCGGCAGAATGCCGGGCAGCCGTTGGGAAAGCATGGATTTGCCCGTTCCCGGCGGCCCCATCATCAAAAGGCTGTGTCCGCCCGCGGCGGCGATTTCCAAAGCAAGGCGGGCGGTGTGTTGACCTTTGACATCAATGAGGTCGGGTAGTTTGGCGTTTTCAGACGACCTCTGCGGGACTTGGCAGTCGGTTTGCGCCAAAGGTTCGATGCCGTTCAAATGTGCGGCAACTTCGCCCAACGAACGCGCGCCGTAAACGGTAATGCCGCGCATCACGGCGGCTTGTTCTGCGTTTTCTTGCGGCAGGACAAAAGAACGTCCCGCCTGCATACCCTGCCACGCCATCGCCAACGCGCCGCGCACGGGGCGCAACATGCCGGAAAGCGCCAATTCGCCGGCAAACTCGTATTGCGCGAGCTTTTCGGGTGCGATTTGTCCGGATGCGGCGAGGATGCCCAGCGCAATCGGCAGGTCGAAACGTCCCGATTCTTTGGGCAGGTCGGCAGGGGCGAGGTTGACGGTGATTTTTTTGGCGGGGAAGTCGAAACCGCTTTGGATGATGGCGGCGCGCACGCGGTCGCGGCTTTCTTTAACTTCGGTATCAGGTAATCCGACGATATTGAAATGAGGCAGGCCGTTGGCAAGGTGGGCTTCCACTTCGACCAACGGCGCATTCATGCCGCTCAAGGCGCGGCTGTAAACCAAGGCAAGCGACATGTTTCAGACGACCTTATTCGCCGGCTTCGGTTTGCTGTTTGATTTCTTCGACGGCCTCTTGGGCTGCGGCTTGCGCGGCTTCCAATGCGGTCTGCTCCGGCTCTTGCGCGGCTTCGAGTTTTGCCAGACGCTCTTCCAGCTCGACCAGTTTGGTGCGGGTTTTAATCAAAACCTGCTGCTGGATGTCGAACTCTTCGCGCGTGACCAAATCCATACGGTTGAACGCGCTGCCGAGCATGGCTTTGACGTTTTTCTCCATATCTTTGGCGGGGCTGTTGGCGATGGTTTCGCTGATTTTGGCGCTGACTTCTTCAAAGAGTTGTTTGCCGAACATAATCCGTATCCTTTATATCAGAATATATAAAATTCAAACGGCTATTGTATAAGGAAAAAGGTCGTCTGAAAACGGGCATTCGATTCCCGCGTCTTTCCCCTTCAAAACATCGCCCATGTGTAGCAAATGCCCGCAAAATAGCTCAATCTTGCGGGCATTTTTGAAACGGTTTTTGCAGTATGTTTCGATATTCGGCGTATTTTAACGCTCGACGCGGGCATCAAAAATCGGCATCACCCACGCACCGCCGGTAAAGCCTTTGCACGAGCCGGTAGTGTGTTCGCCGCTGCGGACGAAGTTCTTGCCGTCCCACACCGCCGTATTGCTTGTCCAACAGTCGCCTATGCCGCGGCCTTTGAAGCTGCCGCTGAGGGTGGCTGTTTTCTCATCGAATCCACCGTGTCCGCCGTATGTCATCGGCGGCAGCACTTGTTCAATTTTGGTCAACTCTTTATCGGCAATGGCATAGTAGCCGCTGGTTTGATAAGCACCGCCGATACAGATGGCCGAAATCAATACCTGACGATCGTTGAGCGGATGGATATACAGGCTGCGGTTCCAATGCATTTGCTCTTTATTATGCAGGGCGCGACAGTAATTATCGTCGCTTTCAGAAACGCGGTTGCTGTCGCTCAAGAGCTTCATGACGGCGCTGTGGCGCGGTGTGCCTTGTTCCAGCATATCGCCCTCTTTTTTCGGCACGGCAACGGCGCGGATGACGGGTTTGGGCTGCGGGCTGAGAACTGCCTGACTGCTGTCGCCTTTGCGAATCAGCGCGGAAGGCGTATTCAGACGACCTTGAAATTCATCCGCTTTCAACATTGCCGCCGCTGCGCCTTTGTCGGACAAGTGCCATTCAAATTTTCCGGCACGGATGCTGATTTTGCTTTCTTTTTTCAATGCTTCGAGCAAGGCGTTGGTTTGCGCGCTGCTCAATTTGCCTGTGCCTTTTTTGTTCAACGCCAATTTGCCCAGTGATTTGCCGTTCAGCATCAATTCGCTGCGGGCTGCCACGCGGGCGAGCTGACGATCATCGTCGTTAAACGGCAGCAGGGAAACTTCGCCGGCAACGGCGGCGTTCGCCCCCGCTTTTCGGGTAAATAAGATGGAAACCGGCGTTTCTGTTTCGTCCGCCTGATATCCGGCAAGACGGCATGTGCCGGTATTGTCGCAAGCGATGTCCCAGTCTTGGTAATTTTGATAAAAGCCTTGGGGCGAAGCGGCAAGCGCGGTGGCGGGCAAAACAGCCAGCAGCCATTTTTTCATGATGTATTCCTTTGATTTTATTTTATGAGTGGATGAGCAAAGAACATTGTGGCAATGTAAAACAGCGCCGCAGTGTCCTTATTTAAAACAAACATATGATACGTCGTTTGCAAAAAAGTTTTTGAACGGACGAAAAAAGGTCGTCTGAAAAGGAGTTTCAGACGACCTCGATAGCTTTTTATACGCCTGCGGCTGCTTTCAATGCGGCTGCTTTGTCAGTGCGCTCCCAAGTAAATTCAGGCTCTTCGCGGCCGAAATGGCCGTATGCGGCGGATTTGCTGTAAATCGGGCGCAAGAGGTCGAGCATTTGGACGATGCCTTTGGGGCGCAGGTCGAAATGTTCGCGAACTAAGGCAATCAGTTTTTCTTCGCTGATTTTGCCGGTACCGAAGGTATCGATGGAAATCGAAGTCGGTTCGGCAACGCCGATGGCGTAGGAAACCTGAATCTGACATTGGGTCGCCAAACCGGCAGCGACGATGTTTTTCGCGACATATCGGCAGGCATAAGCGGCGGAACGGTCCACTTTGGACGGGTCTTTGCCGGAGAACGCGCCGCCGCCGTGCGGAGCTGCGCCGCCGTAGGTATCGACGATGATTTTGCGACCGGTCAGACCGCAGTCGCCTTGCGGGCCGCCGATAACGAAGCGTCCGGTCGGGTTGATCAGGTATTTGGTTTCGGCAGTCAGCATTTCAGGCGGCAGAACAGGCTTGATAATCTGCTCAATAACGGCTTTGCTCAGTTCTTCATGGCTGATGGCAGGGTCGTGCTGGGTGGACAGGACGACGGTATCGATGCGTTTTACTTTCCCGGTTTCGCTGTCGTAAACCACGGTCAACTGCGCTTTTGCGTCGGGACGCAGCCACGGCAGGCGGCCGTCTTTGCGCAATTCGCTTTGACGCTGCATCAGGCGGTGGCTGTAATAGATGGCAAACGGCATCAGGGTCGGGGTTTCGTCGCAGGCGTAGCCGAACATCAGACCTTGGTCGCCCGCGCCTTGGTTCAGGTCGATGCCTTCGCCTTCGTTCACGCCTTGGGCGATGTCGGGAGATTGCTGGTCGTAGTACACGCCGACCGCGCAACCATTGGCGTCAAAGCCCAACTCGGACGAGTTGTAGCCGATGCGTTTGATGGTTTCGCGTGCGACCTTGATGTAGTCCACATGGGCAGTGGTGGTGATTTCGCCCGCCAACACGCACAAACCGGTGTTTACCAGAGTTTCCGCCGCGACGCGCGCTTTGGGGTCTTGCGCCAAAACCGCATCCAAAATCGCATCGGACACTTGGTCGGCTACTTTGTCCGGATGGCCTTCGGAAACCGATTCGGAAGTAAACAGATATTCGCTCATTTCAATATTTTCCTTCAAAAACAAGCCGTCTGCTTTCAGACGACCTGTTGTTTCATCATATATCCCACAACGGAAATCATAACAAAATTTCCACCTGCGCTCCATCCAAATGATAAATATTCCTACTTGGATGAAACGGTTCGGAATCCTGCCCGTACAGAACATACGGGCAAAAAAATTCCCGCATCAAGCGGGGGGATTTGAATTGTCCTCTCGGACCACATCGGCTTTACAGCCGTCCACCTTACCTTTCCGTCTGAAAAGCAGGTTGGCATGGAATTCCCAACTCTTAATGCAGCGCGGATGTTAGCAGAAAAGCCCCGTCCCCGCAAGCCGCGCGCCCCTGCGTTTTACGTTACAATACGTCGTCTGAAAACACCGAATATCCCTATCATGCACCTGCCCTCCGCCATTCCCGCCCTTGCCGCCGCCCTTATCCTTACCTTACCACTGGGTGCGTGCGGCAAGAAAACATCCGAACAAACCGTGCTTCAGGGCGAAACGATGGGGACAACCTATACCGTCAAATACCTTTCAGACGACCTCCCCAACCCGCCCGCGCCCGAAGCCGTAAAAAAACAGATTGACGGCGCGCTCGAAGAAGTCAACCGCCAAATGTCCACCTACCGCGAAGACTCCGAAATCAGCCGTTTCAACCAAATGCGTGAAACCCGCAAACCCATGCCCGTTTCCGCCGATTTCGCCGCCGTTACCGCCGAAGCCTTACGCCTCAACCGCCTCACACAAGGCGCGCTCGACGTAACCGTCGGTCCGCTCGTCAACCTTTGGGGCTTCGGACCAAACAAAGAAATCACCCGCGAACCCACCCAAGCCGAAATCGACAAAGCCGCCGCCCAAACCGGTACCGACAAAATCATCCTGACGCAAAACGGCAAACAAGCCACGCTCGCCAAAACCCAGCCCGAAACCTATCTTGACCTTTCCTCCATCGCCAAAGGCTTCGGCGTGGACAAAGTGGCAGGCGAACTTGAAAAACTCGGCATCAACAACTACCTTGTTGAAATAGGCGGCGAATTGCACGGCAAAGGCCGCAACGCCCAAGGCGAACCTTGGCGCATCGGCATCGAACAGCCCAACATCGTCCAAGGCGGCAACACCCAAATCGTCGTCCCCCTCGACAACCGCTCCCTCGCCACCTCCGGCGACTACCGCATTTTCCACGTTGACCCGCAAGGCAGGCGGCTGTCCCACATCATCGACCCCAAAACCCGCCGTCCGCTGTCGCACCGACTCGCCTCCATCAGCGTCGTCGCCGATAACGCCACCACCGCAGACGGTCTGTCCACCGGACTTTTCGTACTCGGCGAAACCGAAGCCCTCAAACTTGCCGAACAGCAAAACCTCGCCGTTTTCCTGATTATCCGCGACCAAAACGGCTACCATACCGAAATGTCTGGCGCGTTTAAAAAACTACTCCATTAATATAGTGGATTAAATTTAAATCAGGACAAGGCGACGAAGCCGCAGACAGTA
>JUNU01000022.1 GCA_001067655.1 Neisseria lactamica | reverse complement strand
CGGTTCCGTACTATCTGTACTGTCTGCGGCTTTGTCGCCTTGTCCTGATTTAAAGTTAATCCACTATCTTCTCTAAGGGTTCGTCTGAAAACGGTTTAGCCGATACGTTGGCGCATTTGCTCGAAAAGGCATACCGTTGCCGCCATGGCAACGTTTAACGACTCGGTCTGCCCCAGCATTGGGATTCTGACGCTGCCGTCGACTTTTTCCAAAATTTCCCGACTCACGCCGCTGCCTTCATTACCGAAAACCCAAGCGCAAGGGGCGTTTAAATCCAGTTGGTACAAGTCGGAAGGATTGCGCCCGTCCAAAGCGGTCGCCCATATTTTGTCCTGATAAGCATCCAGCCACTGCAATAGCGAAACGCGGCTGTATATATTCAGCAGAAAATGCGCCCCCATACCCGCCCGCAATACCTTGGGCGACCAAATATCGACGCAGTCATTACTCAACACAATCTGCCTGACGCCCGAAGCTGCCGCGCTGCGTAAAACCGTACCGACATTACCGGGGTCTTGCACCCTATCCAACACCACGCAGTCGCCGCTTAAAGGCAAATCACCTTGTGGCGGAATCTCTATCCAAGTCATCACATCATCGGCGTCATTCAGACTGGTGATTTTAGACAAGGCTTCGTTTCCGACCCAAGTAATACAATCTTCGTCTAATTTACTGATTAAATTTAGGATTTCAGGATGCGTGTTTTTACTTTCGGGCAAATACACTTGTTTGGGCGTGTACCCCGCCTCTAAATAGACCTGCAAAAGATGCACGCCTTCCAACACGGTTTGCCCATATTCCCGGCGTGCTTTAGATTGTGTCAGCAGCTTGGACAAATGCTTGAGCTGCCCGTTTTGCGCGGAGGTAATTGATTTCATGTGCCGCATTATATAGCGGATTCAAATAAAAAGGATACAGAAAGGCAGCCGCACGAGACCGTCCGACTTTGTTCAAACCGCTTTTTCAGACGACCTCTTGACGCATATAGTGGATTAAATTTAAATCAGGACAAGGCGACGAAGCCGCAGACAGTAC
>JUNU01000239.1 GCA_001067655.1 Neisseria lactamica | reverse complement strand
TTTGAGCTAAGGCGAGGCAACGCCGTACTGGTTTAAAGTTAATCCACTATACAATCCACGGCAATCTTTCATCGTTATACTGCCCATGCAGCAATAGCTGGTTAAATTCAAATCAGGACAAGGCGGCTGCGAAACCACAGACGGTACAGATAATACGAAACCGATACACATCCAACCAAACACACATCATTCAAAAAACAAAAGAGCCTGCATAAAGCAGGCTCTTTATTTAAACTAATCGTACTAGATTAGAATTTGTGACGCAGACCAACCAGACCGGCGGTAGATTGAGTTTTGTCGCCACCTTTGCCTTCTTTCAACCAGCCGGCAGAAACAAGAGCAGAAGTACGTTTAGAGAAGTCGTAGTCAGCACCAACAATCACTTGGTTGTATTGGCTGTTACCTTGTTTCACGCCGTTTTCTTTAGCTTTGAAGCCGTGAGCGTAAGACAGACGAGGCATTACGTTACCCATACGGTAGCCGCCAGTTACAGCAACTTCAGTACGTTCGTTTTTCTTAGCGTCAGCTACGTCAGCTTTAAAGCCTTCGTATTGACCGGCAACAGAAACCAGTACGTTGTTAGCATCGTAACCACCTACCAGACGGTGTGCTTGGTAGTCTTTGTAAACGCCAGAACCCAAAGTAGTGTTGCTGTTGAACAGTTCCAGATGATCGTCGCTCAAAACTTTACGTTTTGCAAAAGTACCAGCGTAGCGACCGAAGAAACCGGAGTTTTCATAGTTCAGACCCAGGTCGAAAGAGTGACGGGTTTTCACGTCATGAACATGTTTGTCCTCAGGGTTAGCATTGTCGCGTGGTTGGTATTGAGCGCTTGCGCTGAAACCAGCAAATACTGGAGAGTCGTAACGTACAGATACTTTACGCTCGTCAACACGTTTCAGTTTACCGAATTGCAGAACTGATGCATTCGCGTCGCTAGATTCCCAAGGATCTACGCTGTCGCTGTTGTCTTTCAGAGCAGTGTTCAATTTACCTGCGCGAACTTTACCGAAGCCTCCTTCCAAACCGATGAAGGATTCACGAGTACCCCAACCTTTGTCAGTACCGGCAACAGAAGTATTTTGCTCTACTTGCCAGATAGCATTCAGGTTGTTGCTCAGGTGTTCGTGACCTTTGAAACCGATACGGGAACCAAAGTCAGCAATTTCAGTTGCAGTTTTGTTTTTGGTGCTTACGTGATTAACAGTTTCTTTAGTACGAGAAACTTCAACACCGGCTTTAACTTGACCGTACAGAGTCACGTCAGCCATAGCTGCAACAGGCAAAGCTGCCAAAGTCAGAGCAATCAGAGATTTTTTCATTGCTGTATTCCTTTTCTATCGTGAAGAAATAACTTAAGCAGACTCGGATAGAATCCGCTTAGGCTTTACATTATCGCTGGAATCAGCGATTCCATGACTCTCACTATAATTGTTCCTCTCTAAAAAAACAAACTTTATTCACTACCCCTACTGACCACCTGACCTCACAGCACCCGCATCACAACAAGGCATTCGCAATATTTTCCTTATAAATCATAATGTAATATCAACTTACCCGTTGTTTGCATTTTTACAACACAATTTCCTAAACGGTCGTTTTAGGCGATTGGCTGTTGTTTTTTAGCTAAATCAGCCGGATGAATGAATAAACGGGTGCAGGTGTGTACTTTCTTATAGCATGCAATTTATGTGGGATTAGCCGGTCATGAACATTAGGTATATTCCCTCCCTCAATGTAGAAACATAAATCCTGCCCTTTGAATTTGCGGTTTCGTCGGTGTAACACCGACATGACCTGTCCCGTAGTTTCCTCAAAAGAAAAGGTCGTCTGAAAATCTTTGTATTGATTTCAGACGACCTTTTGCCATTGGCACATACAATTCCCGCAAACCAAATTTCTGGAAAGGTTGATAGAAATATCTATTCGGGCAGACTGTGACCTTATTGATGCAGTGCGGGCATTACCCGCAACAGACTTTGGCAAAGAAAGATTCTCCATAAGCACGCACTTAGATTTCAGACGACCTCACAGCCATATCGGTATTTCGGGGCGAATGATACCGAACTCTGGCGGATAATCCACTCCGGCCAGGTACAGCCCATCAGGCATAAAAGTCGGCGGGGCTTTTAATCGGCTGCGCTCTTCGATTAAGTCCTGAAATCCGGAAACGCTAAGCCTGCCGCTACCAACATAAACCAATGCACCCATGATATTACGCACCATATGATGCAAAAAGGCATTGCCGTGTAAGTCTAGTTTTAAGAATTGCGGCGTACCACTGATTTTTGCGCTGTATAGGGTTTTGACGGGGGATTTTGCTTGGCATTCGGCAGCACGAAAGCTGGAGAAATCATGTTCGCCTTCTAATAATAATGCCGCCTGCTGCATTTTTTCAGGATCGAGTTTGAGGTGCGTCCACCCTACTCTGCCTTGCAATATCGGGGAACGGACGGGAGATGATTCCAAAAGGTAACGATATCTTCTACCGTATGCGTCAAAGCGGGCGTGAAAATGTGGGGCAACCTGCTGCGCGAACAATACAGCCACACCTTCAGGAAGATACGCATTGACGCCCCGCACCCACGCCTGCTCGGGACGGACCACTGCGGTATCAAAATGGACGACTTGCGCAGTCGCGTGTACGCCTGTATCGGTTCGTCCGGCAACGATGGTTCGGATGGTCTCGCCTGCAATTTGACTGAGTGAGTTTTCCAATACCGTCTGAACAGTGGGCAAACCGTCGGCTTGTTTTTGCCAACCGTAAAATCGGCTGCCGTCATAAGACAGGGTTAATGCCCATCTTTGTATGGTTTTTATGGATAATGATTCGGTGTATGAAGTCATATGTCGTCTGAAAATAATAAAAGATGCCGTTTTCACGGCATCTTTTATTTTAGCATTGTTCAATTTCGATTTACTTGCCAATATTAGGCATTCAATTCGTTCATCAATGCTTCGGCTTTATGACGGATCTCACCGCTTGCGTCTTCCAGCAATTCAGTCAATGTCTCGCGGGCAGCATCGGGATCGCCGATTTCAACATACATTTTAGCCAGGTCATATTTAGCTTCCAGCGGAGCCGTCATACCGACGGACTCAGAGATGAAGCCTGATTCAAAACCGGAATGTTCATTACTGCTGTCGGCAGTATCTTCCACACCCAGATTTTCCCATTCTATGGTTTCGTCAGCGCTGGCTTCTTGAGTATTTTCAATACTGAAATCTTCGCCATCTTGGAATGCTAAAGGTTCGTCTTGCTTAATCTCAAACGGTTGAGTATCGGCTTCGGGCTGTGGCTGTTCTGTTTCTTCAACAACGAAATCCAGTGCTTCTTCTGAGCTATCTGCCTGTCTGTCTGCTGCTTCAACTTCAGACAAAGCTTCTTCTTGTATATCAGCAACTTCAGACGACGTTTCTTCTTGTGTACCTAATTCAGGGAAAGGCTCGATGGCTTTAACTGTTTTCGGCTCTTCCGCAAAGAAATCCCAACCCTCTTCCGATTCTTCGGATTGGGTTTCGGCTTCTTCTGTTTCTACTACGTCAATTGTTTCCGACTTAGGCTCTTCAATCTCCACTTCGAATGGGATTGGCTCTTCTTCCGGTGCTTCCGGTTGAGCTTCTGACAGGTCGTCTGAAACAGATGAAACAGGTGTTGCTGCAAAAGAGGAAACTGATGGAGTCTCTTCCTCATGCTGAGGCTCTGTTTCTACTTCAGCAGTTCTGTCTTCCATTACAACCGCAACGTGTTGATATGGATTTTCCGGTTCCGGCTCATATACGCTTTCGGTAGATTCGACAGTATCCCAATCGATATCACGGCGTTTTTCGGTTTCTTCGTCAATGGTAACGGCGCCGGACACGATGCTGGCTTGAGTATTATCCAGTTCGTTCAAATCCAGATCGACGTTTTCTTGAGCAGGTTCGGCAACAGGAGCCGGCTCATTGAAGAATACTTCATCATCGAAATCATCTTCAATTTCCAAACCGTCTTCTTCAGATTTGGAAGTTTCTGCTACAACTTGTGGTTGCGGTTGCGGCGCAGTGGCAGCAGGGAATACATGATCTTCGATACTGATATCGAGATCGTCCTCATCCTGATCATCCTGATCATCCTGATCTATCGCACCTACCACAGGCGCAACAGCTGAATTCTTCCGCTTGCCCAACAAGAACAGCAACAGCAACAAACCTGCCGCTGCCGCACCGCCAATCAACAGCCAGCGCCATAATCCGCTGTCTTCCGCTGACGCTTCTTCTTGTTGTTTTTCTGTGGCAACTGCCGAGGCAATGCGCGCTTCAACATCAGCTTGTGCCTGAGAAATTTCTTGTGGTTCTGTGTTTGCTGTTGCAGACGACGCATTCGGCTCAGGCAGGACATTTACTTGCTCGGCAGAGGCTGCACCTGTTTCAGCTTTATTTTGTTCCGGAGTGCCTGCTGTCGTTACAGCCGGTTTGGTTTCAGGCTTGGCTTCCTGTACCGGCTCAGCTTTTTTATCTTCTTTTTTATTTTCTACTTTGGTGTTTTCTACCGGAGTCTCTTTAGGAGGCGTTGCGGTACCGGTTTTTTCAGACGACCCTTGGGCTTGAGGCTTGTTACCTTCCTGAACCGGAGGTTTGACTTGTGCAGGTTTGGATGCCGTCGATTTCATATCGCCGTGCATCGGAATGTACAACACTTTGCCCGCAAGCATGCGGTCGGCATCTTTACCGATGAACACGCCGGGGTTGGCATTGACCAATGCCTGTATCGTTTGTTCGACGGTCATGCCTTGAGGACGGATTTTAGTGGCAATTTCGGTCAGAGTTTCACCCTGACGAACCAGATGCTGCTTGCCATAACGAATCTCGGTTCCATTGGCGCCTACAGAAGATTGTTGCTGTTGTTTTGACGGCTGTGCCTGTGCCTGTACCGGTTTATTCGTGTTGTTTTTATCTTTTCGTACAGCTTCCTTGCGAACGGTTTCATTTTGATTTCCGTTTTGTATCGCGCGGTTGATGCGGTCACGCGCCGCCTGACGGTCAAATTGAGAATGGTATGAATTGTTGTCAGCAGAAGAATTGGATGAAGATTCGCCACCGCTGCGCGCACGGCTTGAACCATCCGTTTTACCGGAATAGCCTGCGGGATCAATGATGGCTGTGTATTCGCGTGATTGTGAACCTGCGCCGACTTGGAAAATCAACACAGGGTCTTTAATCGCTTTGCTTGAGTGGATAGTGACGACTGCCTTGTCGCCCGACTTACGGACACTGGTACGCAAATTGCTATTGGAAACAGTCGCTTTTCCGCCTTTCAACAGCGCCTGAGCCTCGTCACCGGTTACGGTGATACTGCCTGAAAACGGCTCGCCCAGATGGGATTGGACATTCAGCCCGCCAAGCCCTGCGCTCGCACCAAACGACACTGCCAAGGCCACAGATGCCGCGATTAATTTGATTTTATGATGGTTTTTCAAAACTTGTCCCCTGTGTAAAATGACAACCCTGCTAGAACTGCTACATACTTAACCGTATATTACGATATATTACGTTATGATATCTTCTAAAGTCACAGTCTGCCAAGTAATCCGATGAATTAAGTGATGAAACGAACGAGAAATTAACAGGTTTGTAATTTCTGTGTTTCTTTTTTACAAATCCTACTGATAACATAGTTTATCATCCCGACGGCATTTTTTAAACCCTTTTTTAGATTATTGCCCGCCTGCATCGGCAATTTCGTTTCCAGGGTGGTGCAAAAAGGTGAGGCTGCCTGTATGATTAGCGTTTAGCCGATTGGTTTCATCTTTTTTGTTTGTTTGATTATGAAAGTTTTAAGCGATTTATTGGCAGTCATCTTGTTTTTCCTGACTTACACAATCACGAAAAACATGATTACTGCAACTGCGGTTGCCGTTGTATTCGGCATTTTGCAGGCAGGTTTTACTTACTGGAAATACAAAAAACTCGATACGATGCAGTGGGTCGGTCTGATCCTGATCGTCGTATTCGGCGGCGCGACCATTCTACTTCATGATGACCGTTTTATCATGTGGAAACCGACCGTTTTGTTCTGGATTGGCGCATTGGTTTTGCTGATCAGCCATCTAAGCGGAAAAAACGGATTAAAAGCGACTATGGGCAAAGAGCTGGAACTGCCCGAACATGTTTGGAGCAAACTGACTTATGCCTGGATCGCATTCATGATTTTCTTAGGTATTGCCAACTGGTTTGTGTTTACCCACTTCAAAGAACAATGGGTAAATTACAAAATGTTCGGCTCTACCGGCTTTTTGTTTGTTTTCTTTATCGCTCAATTTTCCTATTTGAGCCGATATTTACCCAAAAAGGATAGTTGATGGAATATTACATGCTCCTGGCCACTGATGCCGATGATGTACACGAAGCCCGCATGGCGGCACGCCCTGCTCATCTGCAACGTTTGGAAGCTTTGAAGGCGGAAGGACGTCTTCTGACCGCCGGCCCCAACCCTCTTCCCGACAATCCGGAGCGCGTGTCCGGCAGCTTGATTGTGGCTCAATTTGAATCTTTGGATGCCGCTCAAGAATGGGCGGAAAAAGACCCTTACGTCGATGCGGGCGTCTACGAAGAAGTATTGATCAAACCGTTCAAAGCCGTATTCAAATAATGGATATGCGTGAAGCTATTGAAGGTCGTCTGAAAACGCTGAATCCTGTTTTTTTTGACTTTCAGGATGACAGCCATCTGCATGCGGGCCATTCGGGAAACAAAGGAGGCGGGCATTATACGGTCGTAGTCGTCAGCGAAGCTTTCGGCGGCGTCAGCCGTCTTAACCGCCAACGCACCATTAAAACCTTACTGCACGATCTGTTTTCCGAAGGGCTGATTCACGCATTGAGCATCAAAGCGGCCACTCCGGACGAATACTTCCACTAATTACAGACATACTGGACATAACAAGAGAAAATCATGAAGAAAAAACATCTCATCTCTATGCTGATGACTGCTCTGGTTTCCGGCAGCCTTTCTGCCCAAACCTTAGTTACAGTTAATGGTCAAGCCATCGACAGCAGCGTCATTGATGCCCAAGTTGCCGCGCTGCGTGCAGCAAACAACAAAATTCCCGATTCTCCCGAGCTACGCAGAGAACTGACCGAGCGCCAAGTCATCAATACCGTCGTATCACAAGAAGCCAAACGCCTGAAACTCGACCAAAGCGCCGAATTCAAACAAGCTTTGGAACATGCCCGTACGGATGCCAAAAAACAAGGTGCCGATAAAAAAGCACATTTCAAAACCGAATGGGCGGCATTTGAAAGCGATTTACTTGGACAAGCTTATGCGATTCACGTCCTCCGTCAAAATCCTGTTCAAGAAAAAGACGTCAAAACCGCTTACGATAATTTCAGCAACTTCTACAAAGGCACTCAAGAAGTACAACTGGGCGAAATTATTACCCGTACCCAAGCTGATGCCCAAAAAGCCATTTCTGATTTAAATGCCAAGAAAAGCTTTGCTTCCGTTTTGAAGCAATACTCAATAGATGAAAGCGCCAAACAAGCGGGCGGCATTCAGCAAGGTTATGTTCCTTTAAAAGATTTGCAAGAAGCCGTTCCCCCGCTCTATACCGCAGTTAAAGACTTGAAAAAAGGCGCGCACACTACAACGCCTCTGCAAGACAGTGACGTATATGCTGTTTTCTATGTCAACGACCGTCGTGACGTGAAACTACCGACTTATGACGAATCCAAAAACGACATAGCCAGAGACCTGCAAACATCCCGCGTCGATGAAGCGCTCCAAGCTCTGCTGCAAAAAGCCGCAATTAAATAACTGCCTACGGAGTTTTCACAATGAAACACCAAACTGCCGCCGCAGTCATCATGGCGACGGCTGTTGCCGGATTCGCCGTCGCCAAAGCGCCTGATATTGACCCAGCGCGTATAGACGGCGAAGTCGCCCGCATTCTCAAGCAAGCCGAACAGCATCCTGACTCAAAACAGCAGCCTGATGGCAAAGTGGTCCGCCAAGAAGTCGTCAAACACTTGCAAAGCATAGAAATTCTCAAAAATGCCGCGCTCAAAGCCGGATTGGATAAAGACCCCGAGGTCCGCAACCAATTCCTCACTATGGAAGCGGAATTTTACGCGGCGCAATATGCCGACTATCTGAAGCGCACTGCCGAAATCAGCAATGCTGAATTATTGAAGTTTTACGATCAGCAAACCCGTATGATCAAGATTCAGCAGGTTAGCTTCGACACGCCCGAAGAAGCACGAGCAGCACAAGAATTGCTCTTGAAAGGCTTATCATTTGAAGAATTGACGAAACGATATCCGAATCAGGAACCTGCATTTGAAGATTTCGTCATGGCAAGGCAGCTGCGCCAACCGCTTGCAGGCATCTTGGGTCCAATGAATCGGGGAGAGGTAACTCGCAATCCTGTTGAAATTGAAAACAAGTTCTTCCTGTTTAAAATCAGCGAAGTACAAAAAGATCCTCAAGCACCGCCATTTGATCTGATTCGCGATCAACTCACCCAGCTGCTGAAAGAAGATAAAGCCCAACAGCAAATTCACCAGCTATTGCGTGAAAACAGTATCGAGCAATAACACGCACTGAAACGATACGGACTTCGGTAAAACCACACCGTACCGGTTTAAAGCGGATTCCCATATATAGTGGATTAAATTTAAATCAGGACAAGGCGACGAAGCCGCAGACAGTA
>JUNU01000238.1 GCA_001067655.1 Neisseria lactamica | reverse complement strand
CAAACGCAGCTACGGCTACGACCGCACCGGCAACCTGACCCACAGCACCGACCAACGGACGGGAACGACACAGTTCGAGTACGACAAACTGGGCAGGATTACCCAAGCGGGCAACGAACTGTTCGCCTTCGACCCTGCGCACAATATCCTCGACATCCCGACGGAAAAGGTCAAACCATACCCTGCCCCCTCTCCCGTGGGAGAAGGCAAAATGACCGCGCCGCTTTCAGACGACCGCGCCACCATCCCCGACAACCGCCTGAAAACCTACAACGGCACGACCTATTACTACGACGACCTC
>JUNU01000237.1 GCA_001067655.1 Neisseria lactamica | reverse complement strand
ATTCAAAGCGCCGACCAAAGAAGCGGCGTACTCCATTACGTTTACGACAAAATCGGACGCATTCAGGAAGCCCGCAACAGCCAAACCGGCCGCAGCGAAACCTTCGCCTTCGACCCCGCCCACAACATCCTCGACATCCCAACATCTACTCCCTCTCCCATGGGAGAGGGCTGGGGAGAGGGCAAAACGACCGCTCCGATTTCAGACGACCCCAAA
>JUNU01000021.1 GCA_001067655.1 Neisseria lactamica | reverse complement strand
CCGCGGACGTCTTTATAGTATTTGGGACGGAGGGTGTTGCCGCTGATGGTGCCGCCGGATTCGAAGCGGATGCTGTACATCGGGACTTTGATTCTGGACACGATGGTGTATTGGTTGCCGCTGCGTGTGAAGGTCATGGTGGCGGGTATGCCGTAGCTGCCGGAGTATTTCAGGGTGGCTGATTGGGGCAGTCCTGCGGCATAGGCGTTTGCGGCGCTTAGGGAGAGGGCGGCGGCGATTAGCAGGGTGGGTGTTTTCATGGTGTCATTCCTCCTGTTTTGGGTCGTCTGAAAGGATTTCAGACGAGCTTGGGTTTATTGGAGATTGCCCGAACCGAACATAAATTCTATCTGGCTCTGGTAATAGCTGTTGCCGTTGCGTTTGTCGAAGTCTGCGGCAAACTCGCGGGCATGTTGCGCCGCTTTTTCGTC
>JUNU01000236.1 GCA_001067655.1 Neisseria lactamica | reverse complement strand
CTGTACTGTCTGCGGCTTCGTCGCCTTGTCCTGATTTTTGTTAATCCACTATAAAGCCGCTGCCAGAGCATGGATTCTGTTTTCAGACGACCTTCAACGCTTCTTCTGCCTTTTGCAGGGCGGTTTGCTCGTCGGCTTCGACGATGTAGTTCACGCCCAGCGCGGGAGCGAGTTTGGACGATTGTTCGCGGAAGAACGCCAGTTGCGCCGCGTCGGGTTCGATGAGGAGCATGGCGGCGCAGCATTCGGACAGTTGCGGGCGGTGTACCTTTATCCATTCGATGTAGGTTTTGCGGTCGGCAATGCGCTGTTCGTCGCTCACCTGCCGCCGCAAGGGGGTGCAGACGGTGGCGAAGCGGCGGTTTTGGTTTAACAGGGTTTCGAATTCGGCCAGCCAGTCGGAAAAGTCGGCGACGTGGGTCAGGTCGGTCAGGTAGATGGTGCCTTCGGGCAGGGTTTTGGCGAGGGTGAAGTAGTGCATGGGATTCCTTTGGATGTTGGGGGGGGCGCAGGTTGGATATTGTTGATGATTAGACTTCTTGTGCCGTCATTAGCTTACGCAAGTCCGCTTCGCTACCCCCGCGCAGGCGAGAATCCAAACCTATCCGTATAGAAACTTATCGGATAAAGAAGTACCTTCGAGTCTTCATTCTGGATTCCCGCCTGCGCGGGAATGACGATAATCGGTTGTTACGGCCGTTTCAGACGACCTCCATCATTTCCGCCCAGCCTAAAACTTCCATTCCGCGCTCACGCCCACGCTTCTGGGGCGTTGGTAGAGCGCGTCTTGGCGGTCGGCGCTGGAAATGAATATGGGGCGGCGGCGGTTGAACACGTTGTCGGCGTAGAGCGAGACGCGGCCTTGTTTGAAGTTGTAGGCGGTGTAGAGGTTGACTTGGTTGTATGCGCCGATTTTGCCTGATTCGGCATTGTCGGCGGCGGAGTAGTAGCCGCCGTAGAAGCGCACGTCGCCGCCGGCTTCCCAGCCTTTGTCGTTCAGGTATTTCATGCCGATGTTGGCGGTGTATTTGGGTGCGCGGCCGAGTTTGTTGCCTTCGATGCCGCTGTCGGGATAGCTTTTGATTTTGGTGTTGAGCAGCCCCAGTCCGGTGGTGAGTTTCAGGCTGTCGGTGGCCTGCCAGTCGGCGGCGAGTTCTGCGCCGTAGGTGTGGACTTTTTTGGCGTTGCGGATAACGACGGAGTTGGTGCCGAGATAGAAGGGAAGCTGCATGTCGCGGTAGTGGTTCAGGAACAGGTTGCCGGAGAGTTGCAGGCGGCGGTCTGCGCTGCGCCAGCGGGTGTACCACTCGTAGTTGTTCACATATTCGGGCTCATAAGTGTAGGTTACGACAGGGCGGCCGAAGGTGATGCCTGCGCCGCCCGGATTGTAGCCGCGCGCGGCTTTGATGCCGCTGACCCATTGGTCGGTGGGTTTGAAGGCGATGTCGATTTTGGGCAGGAACACGGTCTGGCCTTTGTCTAAATCAAGGCGCAGTGCGCCGCTGCCGCCGCTTCGTTTGTGTGTTTCTTTTTCGAGGCGTGCGGCGGCCGTGATGTCCCATTTTTCGCTGGGGCTGTATGTGGTTTCGGCAAACAGGGCGCGCACGCTGTTGCGGTCGTCAAAGGTATTGCGGCCGCCGACGCTGCGGATATCCACCCATTCGTTTTGTTTGCTGCGGAAGTAGTGCAGTCCAGCAAGGCCTTTCAGACGGCCTTTGTTTGAAAAATGCAATACCGGCTCCCATTGCAGTTCGCGGCCTTTGAGTTCGGCGGGCACGCCTTGCGGGCTGACGGTCATCGGCAGGTGCAGCCGCTCGTTGTGGTAGCGGCCGTAAACCAGTTTGTTTTCCAGTTTTAGATAGTCGTTAAGCTGCCACGATACGTCCCAGATGCCCGATGTCGAGCCGGTTACGAACACGGGCTTTTCTTTTAAAAAACGGCGGCTGGCGGTGTTGCCCATGATTTCGTTTTGCGGCGCGCGCGAACGGATGTGGTTCAGCGTCAGGCGGCTGTAAAAATCGGGATGGTTTTCGGGCGTGAGCAGGAGTTTGAAGCGCACGTTGGTGTTTTCCACGCGGCGCGGGTTGCCGGTCGGCTCATAGGACACGAACGGTTCGTAACTTTCGCGTTGCTGCCGCTCCGCGCTCAATCTGAAGGCAAGGTTGTTTTTTACAATCGGGCCGGACACTACGCCGGCGATGTTGCGCGTTTTCTGGTTGCCCAAACCCAAGCGCAGCGTGCCTTCCCATTCGTCGGTCGGGTCTTTGGAACGCATCACCACCGCGCCCGCCACCGCGTTCTGCCCGCGTACATGGCTTTGCGGCCCGCGCAAGACTTCCACCTGCTGCATGTCCCACAGCGACTGCGTGCCGAAGGCGAATTCGTTGTAAGTGGCGGAGCGGCCGTCTATGGACAGGTTCAGGCGTGGCCGCGTGCCCGCGAAAAACGCCACTGCGCCGACGGCGGGGCCGGAGCCGTCCACGCCGCGCACGGTCGGCAAATCGTTGCCGCTGCCCAAGTCCACCGTATTCACGCTCTGTTTGAGCAGGTCGGTCGCGGAAAGATTGTGGCCGCTGCGGTCGATGTTCGGCGTGGTGAAAACGCGGTTGGACGTGGCGGTTTCAAAGCCGCTGCGGTTGGTGCGTTCGCCGGTGACGACGACTTCTTCCAACTGCACCTGTTCCGCATCTTGCGCCGCATCGGCGGCATAAATCCATTCGGAGGCAAAGGCGGCGGCAAGCAGCAGCGGCAGGCGGCGGAGGGTAGGTTTCTGCATTTCCTTATCCTTTCAGACGACATACGTCAGGGCGGATTGAACATCAGACAATCCAACCGCTCCGTCAGTATGCAAATATTTGTTGTTTACACATTTACATAAAACAAACTATTAATGTAAAGTATAAGAAACAAAAAACAGGAATGCAAGTGTTTATCATTCACTTTACTTCCCCCCTTTTATAGCCAACCATCTTAAAAACAATTCCCTCTCCCGTTCGGCGGGAGAGGATTGAGGGAGGTCGATTCTGCGACCCTTATGAATTTGGCTTGCTAAGCATCCGACAGCCTTCATCCATAGGGTGGAGCGGAGGGATAAGGAAAGAGGTCGTCTGAAACGCCGCTGTATTGCCATTGCCGCCGTGGGGAAATATGATGAGTATCCGACTTTCGGATAACTTTAATGAAAACCCTTTATGAACAAAATCAAAAGCTTCCTACCGTCATGACCGCCAGCAAACAACAAACCATCGCCGACACCGCCCGCCGCCTGTTCCGCGAACACGGCTTTTCCGCCGTATCCGTGGGCGGCATCTGCGCCGAGGCCGCCGTCAGCCGCGTTACCTTTTACAAATATTACAGCGGCAAAAACGCGCTCTTGCAGGAAATCGTTACCGAACAGAAAAACCGCGTCCGCGCCGAATTCGAAAACCTGCTCGCACGGCAATGCAGTCTGCGCGAAGCCGCCGAAGCCGTGTTCACCCTACAAAAACAATCGTTTGAAGAACTCTATTCCGCCGCCTTCCTGCGCGACATCGAAGAAAACACCGATTTGGATCTGGAGCGGTTTTTCCATGAGTTGAACGAAGAAAAATACGCCTTTATGCGCGGCTTCTTCCACACCCTGCAACAACGCCGCCTGATTCAGCCTGATTTGCCGGTGGAACTCATCGACCTGTTCATCCGTCAGGCAGATATATTGATGCGCCATCCGCAACTGGCCGCGCTTTATGCCGCTGTGCCGCAAAAGCTGCCGCAGGATATATTGGGATTGCTGCTGCACGGTTTGGCGGGAGAAGAGGGAAGGAACGAGGGAGGAGATTGATTCTTTGGGAAGGTGAAAGAGATTCGCTGCATTTCTCATAAAACGTCGTCTGAAAACGAATTGTCGATTTTCAGACGACGTTATGATTAGATTGCACTAGATTGGCACTAGGAGCTGCATGGGTTTGCCCTGATGTAGGCAAATCAGGCAGGGAATGATTTGGCGAATTTGTCGGCGGAACATCTTCAAGCCCATGCTGCGGTATTGGACGGAATCGGGCGATTTATAGTGGATTAACTTTAAACCAGTACGGTGTTGCCTCGCCTTAGCTCAAAG
>JUNU01000235.1 GCA_001067655.1 Neisseria lactamica | reverse complement strand
ATAGTACGGCAAGGCGAGGCAACGCCGTACTGGTTTAAATTTAATCCACTATATATTGAAATTTCTCTCGTTATCAAAGCCATATTGCTTCAACTTACCTATTATAAATAAAAGGTCGTCTGAAACCCAATTTCAATAAAGTAAAAATACCCGAACAAAAATTTCAGACGACCTTCTGCCTTGTCCTGAAACAAGTTTACAAGCCGACAGACAACGTTATCGCAAACGGAACAGCCGCTTTAGCGATATGTTAGAATAAAACCACGAAACATAGAAAAGAAAGGTCTCAATGCAAGAAATTCCTATTGAATACTACAACCTCAATTTATTCGAACAACTGGACAGGCCTGTCATTGCTTTCGTAAAAAAAAGGCCGTTCAGGAAAGTGGAGAACCTTCATGTCTTTGCTTCAACAGAGGCATATGAAAAAGAAAGGAGAAAGTTTGAAATCACCGGCTACAAAGCGCAAACCATCCCTTTAGGCATGTCTCTTGATGCGGTTATCTGGCAACCCTATTATGTAAACCTTGTTATATCCGGACTTGATACATCGGACATTATCTTTTCCAAAGACGATTTGCAGCCCCTGAAAGACCTTATCGACAGCTTTTGCATTATGTTTGCAGCAACAAATGCCGAAATAGAAAATGCGAAAGCCTACGAGTTGATGAAAAACAAAACCGTTTATTTTCTCGGACAACTCCTTGCCAAAGAGTTTAAGGTGGGAGACAGAATCGGTTTCGAAGGCATTCAAAGAGAATCAGACGGTAAACATTATGTATCCGTCAAATGTTTCCTGACTAGGGAAAGTGCTGAAAAATTCAATATGAACAACCGCCCCGTAACGCCCGCCAATTTGGGATACCTCAAATATTTCTGGTGCAAACCGGTCATTATCGAACCACACCGAGACTACTGGATTGAGTTTCTATAACACTGACAGAGCATCCATCGTTTGATAAGGAACTTATCCTCTCTTGAATCTTTCAGACGACCTTCTGCCCGTACCGCATCAGCGTCATTCCGCCGACCGCTGCCGCGCAGCCCGCAATCAGCGAAATATGCAGCGGTTCGCCCAAAACCCATGCCGAAGACAGCATACCGAAAATCGGCACGAGCGTAATATACGCTGCCGCGCTGCCTGCACCCAAAGTCTTCACGCCTTCGAAATACCACGCGTAGGCCAATACCGTCGCGCCGATGACCAGCCACGCCAATGCCGTCCAACCGCGCGCATCCATCGCCGCCATTGCCTCAAAAGGCAATCCGTCCGTCCACAACGCCACCACTGACAACATCAGCGCGCCGATGAACGACGTTGCCGCCGTTACCGTCAACGCGTCTATCCCGCGCAAAACCGCACGCCCGATTAAAGTATAAGCCGCCCAGCAGACCACACAGCCGAAAATCAGCCACTCCCCCGCCTTGATGCCGCCCGACAATACCGTCAACGGCTGTCCTTGCGTGACCGCCGTTATCGCGCCACAGACCGCCAGCAGCATACCCGCCAAAATCTTCGCGTTTAAACGCTCGCCGAAAAGCCAAGCCGCCAGCAACAGCGTCAACACGGGATTCACCGCCACGACCACCGCCGCCTTACCCGCCGGCATCGCCTGCAAGCCCAGCATAAAAAACACCGCATAGCCGCATACCCCGACGGAAGCGGCTACCGCCAAGCCCAGCCATTGCCGCGCCGACAAAGCCGCCAAAGTCGCAAACCTGCTGCGCGCAAACAACCAGCCCAACAGCAAAACCGAAGCCAGTACAAACCGAAGCGCCCCGCCCGTCAGCGGCGGCAGCGACTGCCCCAGCATCCGCCCCATCGGCCAAGACGCACCCCACAATACTGCCATCCCCAGCAGTTTCAAATGTACAGAATAACGTTCCATCTCATTCCTCTATCAACAAAGGTCGTCTGAAAACCCGATTTCAAGTTTTCAGACGACCTTCCAATATAGCTGTTGCAAACAGATTACTTGGGCTGCCAAGAATCTTTCAGCGTTACCGTGCGGTTGAACACGGGATGCTCGGGGCTATGGTCTTTGCGGTCGGTCACGAAATAGCCCAGTCGCTCAAACTGCCAACGGCTTTCAGCGGGCAGGTTTTTGGCTGCTGGTTCGGCGTAGGCGGTGATTTCTTTGACGGACTCGGGGTCGAGGAAATCGGTGAACGGCAGATAGTTGCCGTCTTCGCCGCGCACGGCATCGGGACGCTCGACGGTAAAGAGGCGGTCGTACAGGCGGACTTTGATTTCGGCAGCGTGTTCGGCGGAAACCCAGTGAATCACGCCTTTGACTTTTCTGCCTTCTGGATTTTTGCCCAAGGTGTCGTGGTCGATGCTGCATTTGAGTTCGACCACATTGCCTGCCGCGTCTTTTACGACTTCGTCGCACTTAATCACATAGCCGTGGCGCAGGCGCACTTCGCCGCCGAGTGTCAGGCGTTTGAAGCCTTTGGGCGGATTTTCGGCAAAGTCGTCTGCTTCGATGTAAATGGTTTGGGACACGGGAATTTCGCGCTCGCCCATTTCTTCGTGATTGGGGTGGAACGCGGCGCGGCGGCTTTGGGTTTTGCCGGCTTCAAAGTTGGTCAGTGTTACTTTGAGCGGGTTCAAAACCGCCATCAGGCGCGGAGCGGAGTTTTCCAGCTCTTCGCGAATCGCGCCTTCCAACACGCTCATATCGACGATGTTTTCAGATTTGGAAATACCGGCGCGTTTGGCAAACAGGCGCAGACCTTCGGGCGTGTAGCCGCGACGGCGCATACCGGAAATGGTCGGCATACGCGGGTCGTCCCAGCCGGAAACGTGGCCTTCTGAAACCAGTTGGTTCAGCTTGCGTTTGGAGGTGATGGAATACAAAAGCTCCAAACGGGAAAACTCGTATTGGCGCGGGCGGGTGGCGTGCGGCGCGGGGATGTTGTCCAACACCCAGTCGTAAAGCGGGCGGTGGGCTTCAAATTCGAGCGTACACAAGGAATGCGTGATGCCTTCGATGGCATCGGAAATGCAGTGCGTGTAGTCGTACATCGGGTAGATGCACCATTTGTCGCCGGTGTTGTGGTGATGGGCGCGGCGGATGCGGTAGATGACGGGGTCGCGCATATTGATGTTGCCTGATGCCATGTCGATTTTCAGGCGCAGGGTTTTGCTGCCGTCGGGGAATTCGCCGTTTTTCATGCGCGTGAACAGGTCGAGGTTTTCTTCGACGCTGCGGTCGCGGTAAGGGCTGTTTTTGCCCGCTTCGGTCAGCGTGCCGCGGTATTCGCGCATTTCTTCGGGCGTTAAATCATCGACATAGGCCTTGCCGTCTTTGATTAAACCGACGGCGTAGCCGTAAAGCTGGTCGAAATAATTGGAAGCAAAACGCGGCTCGCCCGCCCAATGGAAACCGAGCCACTCGACGTCTTCTTTGATGGCGTTGACGTATTCGTCGTTTTCTTTTTCTGGGTTGGTGTCGTCGAAACGCAGGTTGCACAAGCCGTCGTAAATATACGCCAAACCGAAGTTCAGGCAGATGGATTTGGCGTGGCCGATGTGCAGGTAGCCGTTGGGTTCGGGCGGGAAGCGGGTTTGGATGGCTTCGTGTTTGCCGCTTTTGAGGTCTTCTTCGATGATGGTGCGGATGAAATGGTTGTCCGCGAATTGGTCTTTGTTGAGCATGGTCGGGAGCTATCTGAAAATATGATGTCGTGCCGATTTTACCTGAAAACAGGACGGCTTTACAGTCAATACAAGGTACAGAGGTCGTCTGAAAACCGTTTCAGACGACCTCTGTATGGACAATTACGAATCGGATGAAAGATTGGAATGGTCGGAAGTATTGCCTTCCAGACGTTTTGATGCCGTTGATGAATCGAACAACTTGACCAGCAGGTTAATCAACAGAACAATACCCAAAATGACCAAAAGTGCGGTTGGGTAAAAAATCCAAAGCAAACTGGCATTGCCGATAAAAGACCAGCACATAGACGCCCAAAATGCTTGAAGTGAGGATTTTTTCAAAGAGAGCAGCTTGGTGCGGGCTGCGGTGGCGATAATGGAAGCAATCAGCGAGATGCCATAGAATAAAGGCAACACAAACCACAAATCACCTGAACCGTGCCGAATGTAAGCGAGCTCATCGAGTACCTCTATCATATACCAAACCCAAACGATGGCTGTCGCCCACAAGCTGCCCGCCAACGTAGCGGGACGCAAACGCCGGTAAAACAGGGCATAAACCAGATTCGCCGAGCCAAGCATCAACATACCGGCAATCAATGTGTTGTCAAAATCTTCAGGACCTACCTGGTCGAACCATATCGAAGTCGTGATGATAATAACGATACTGCCTGCCAATGAAAGGCCAGCAAATTTTTTTTCGCTAATACTGGGGAAATTCATCTTTACGTCTTTTCAAAACTGTTCTCTTGAATCAAAGGACTTCATATACGGATGATTGGTTTTCAGACGACCTATCCGTCAAATAGCAGACTTCTGTATGACTCATTACGAATCGGATGAAAGATTGGAATGGTCGGAAGTATTGTCTTCCGGACGTTTGAATGCGGTTGATGAATCGATAAAATCAACCAGCAGGTTCATCAACAGAACGATACCCAAAATGACCAAAAGTGTGATTGGGCAACAAATCCCAAGCAAACCGGTAGTGCCGATAAAAGACCAGCGCATGGACGCCCAAAATGCTTGAAGCGAGGATTTTTCCAAAGAGAGCAGCTCGGGGCGGGCTGCGGTAGCGATAATGGAAGCAATCAGCGAACCAACATAAAATACAGGCAACCCTAGCCACAAAAAAGCTGATCCGTGATGATCGTAATTTGGGGAGTAAGGGTCATTATGACTGTCAGCACTGTCTACCGCCATCATAAACAACAACCAAAGTATGGTTGTTATCCACACGCTGCCCGCCACAGTAGCAGGTCGCAAACGATGGGAAAACAAGACATAAACCAGATTCGCCGAGCCAAGCATCAACATACCGGCAATCAATGTAAACTCGAAGCGATCAGGTATTGCCTCACTGAACCATATCGAGGTCGTGATGATAATAATGATACTGCCAGCCAATGATAGGCCGGCAAATGTTCTTTCGCTGATACGGGGGAAATTCATCTTGATGACTTTTCAAAACTGTTCTTCTAAATATAGTGGATTAACAAAAATCAGGACAAGGCGACGAAGCCGCAGACAGTAC
>JUNU01000234.1 GCA_001067655.1 Neisseria lactamica | reverse complement strand
GTACGGCAAGGCGAGGCAACGCCGTACTGGTTTAAAGTTAATCCACTATAAAAACCAAAGTGCGATGCTTAAAGCTTAAAGCGGCCCCCGTAAATCTTCCTGCGTATCGCAGCTGAAAAAAACATCTTCCAAACCGAAATACACAGTCCTTGCCCGTTGCTGATGCAGCCAGCCACTCAAGGTTTTCATCCCCGAATACAGATACGGGACGGTGCTTTGCAGGATTTGCGGGCGGATATACATTACGTTGTGATGCGGCGTGACCGGCGTTTCCACATAAAACGCGTTGCATAAAGGCGTGCGCTTGGAAACCGTTTCAAATTTTGCCACCAAATCTGCCGGCAGCGCGGGCATATTGCACGGCACCACCAGCAGCCAATCCGCCGCCGCAATCTGCAAATCATTGGCAGCCGTACACAAAGCCGCCAGCGGTCCCAAATGCTGCCATTGGCGCGAATCGGCAAAAACATGCGCGCTGCGGCGTGCATATTCTTCCAAATTCCGGTTGGCGCTGATAGCGATGTGTTCAACCTGTGGACTTACCGCCTCAATAACATGATCAATCAAAGGCTTGTCACGCCACAACGCTAATCCTTTATCCGCCCCTCCCATTCGCTCACCTTGCCCGCCGGCCAATATCAATGCGAAGGTTTTCATTTTGGTAGTCCTTTGTGAAGTCTCTGGTTTTGTGTGCCCATACTGTTTAATCGGCTAATTCTTATCTTTTTAATTCATGGATGTTGTGTTTCGACCGATTCCCTGAGAAATCGGCATATCGCTCGAGGTCGTCTGAAAAGACGATTGCCCACTATAAAATTCATATAAAGTGAATTTTATCATAACACGATTTTACATTAAAGCTAATCTCTTCTCATTTGCGCCAAATTCTTTTTCGGACAGGTTGTTTCCCCGCTTAAAGAATGATATGTTTATAACATTTGGCAACACAACGCCCTTCCTTTATTCCATGAGCTTACGAACCCTATTTTCAGGCGGCCTGAGCCTGTCCTCACGATTAAAACTGCTGACTGTCTTGTGGGTTGGTTCTGCCTTGTTGTCCGTCATCCTGACCCTGATTTTATCGCTGAGGCTGGAAAACGCAGCAACCGTCATTGAAGATGCCGGCAGCTTGAGAATGCAGGTTTATCGTTTGGCTTACATGGCAGGCGAGCGCACTCCGCAAGCGCAAATAGACAACCAGTTACGCGAATTTGAAAAGACGCTTCTGCGCATCACCACCAGCGATGCCATCTATCCCCTGATGCCTTCGGAAACACCGCCGGCGTATAATCTCATACAGTCCATGCTCTTAATCGACTGGAAATCAAACATCCAACCCGCGCTGAAACATTACCGCAGACCGACGCAGATCGAACTCTACCGCTTTGCCGGCAATATCGAATTGTTCTTACAGGCATTGGAAAACGCCAACGAAAAAAACACCTTGTGGCTGCGCCGTTTCCAAATGGCGATGATGCTGATGATTTTTGTCGCCGCAGGTTTAATGATCGTATGGCACTACGCTTGGATTATCCGTCCGCTGGAAACCCTGCGTGACGGCGTGGAAACCATCAGCCAAGGCAGATTCGGCGTACAAATCGATACCGAACAGATTCAAGAGTTTGCGCAAGTCAGCAAAGGCTTCAACCAAATGAGCAGTCGTCTGAAAGTCCTCTATACCGACTTGGAAGGACAAGTCGCCAGACAAACCCAAGACCTCGCCCGCCAAAACCGTGACCTGACCCTGCTCTACCAAACCACGCGAGACCTGCACCAAACCCTTACCCCGCGCGAAGCAGCAGAAGAATTCCTCGCGCGAACCCTGCCAGCTGTTTCCGCAAGCGCAGGCAGCATCCGCCTTTTAGACAACGACCGCAAAAACACAAACCTAGTCGCCTCCATCGGTTTGTCTGAAGCTGAAGACGATGATTCGGCGGAAACCGAACAACCCCAACCGGACGAAAAAGCATCCGAATTCAAACACAGCGCCGTTTTTCCCATCACCTATCAAGAAGAAGAACTCGGCATCCTGACCCTATATTTTTCAGACGACCCCACGCTCAACGACAACGACAACGAACTCCTGCGCACATTATGCGGTCAATTAGGTGTATCCATCGCCAGCAGCCGTCTCGAACAAGAACGGCGCCTGCTCGCCGTACTCCAAGAGCGCAACCTGATTGCACAAGGCTTGCACGACAGCATCGCCCAAGCATTAACCTTCCTCAATCTGCAAGTTCAAATGCTCGAAAGCGCGTTCCACGCCGACCAAAAAGACCAAGCCGAAGAAAACATCCGCTTCATCAAAGACGGCGTACAAGAATGTTACGAAGACGTGCGCGAACTCCTGCTGAACTTCCGAACCAAAATCAGCAACAAAGACTTCCCGGAAGCCGTAACCACCCTGCTGTCCAGGTTTAAACGCCAAACCAAAATCAATGTAGAAACAGTATGGCAGGACGACGGCCGCACATTAAACGATGACGAACAGCTGCAAATCATCTTCATCCTGCAAGAAAGCCTGTCCAACATCCGCAAACACGCCAAAGCCCAACACGTCAAAATCAGCATGCTCAACCAACAAAACTTTACCCTGAGCATCGAAGACGACGGTATCGGCTTTAACCCGCAACACCTGCACAAACTCTCCGGCGAACATGTCGGACTCGGCATCATGCAAGAGCGCGCACGCCGCATCAATGCCAACCTAGACATCCAATCCCAGCCCGAACAAGGCACAACCGTTACCTTAACCTTACCGCAACACAAGAGAACGATCCATGACTATTAAAATCATCCTCATCGACGACCACACACTCTTCCGCAGCGGCATCAAAGCCCTACTCTCCCGTCAAAGCGACTTCGAAGTCATCGGAGAAGCCGCCGACGGTTTGTCCGGCGTCAAAATGGCGGAACAGCTCAAACCCGACGTCGTCTTACTCGACCTTGACATGCCCGTCATGAACGGCCGCGAAGCACTGGCACAAATCTTGGGCGTCAACCCGAACCAAACCGTCATCATGCTGACCGTTTCCGAAGACAGCGACGACCTGACCGAATGCATGCGCATCGGCGCGCGCGGCTTTTTGCTGAAAAACATCAACGCCGACTTCCTGCTCGACAGCATCCGCAAAGCCGTCGACGGCGACAACGTCTTCTCTCCCGAAATGACCACGCGCCTTGTTCAATCCCTGATTTCCCCGTCCGCACCACGCACCGACCAAGCACTTGCCACCCTTACCCCGCGCGAACTCGAAATCCTCGGCTACCTCGCCGCCGGACACAGCAACAAAGTCATCGCCCGCCATCTAGACTTGGCAGAATCCACCGTCAAAGTCCACGTCCAAAACCTGCTGCGCAAACTCAACCTCAGCAGCCGCGTCCAAGCCGCCGTTTACGCCGTCCAACACAAAGTCCCGCAGCCTGAAATTAATTAAACGGCTCAGGATGCCGATGCTAATGCGGTAAAACAAAAAAAGGTCGTCTGAAAATGGACATAGCAAATTTTGCTAAAACCATTTTCAGACGACCTTTCCTATCAAATAGGCGTAGAAATGAAGATACTGATTTATTCGGTTTTACTCCCCATTAGTTTACTTGTTCTATGTTGTCTCATTAACCTAATGCACTACAAAACATCCGCCTTATAGCTTATCAAACCCATCAGAATGATTTGGGCGAAAAATTGAAACGAAAGCAAGTTTCTTACAAAACAGACACTATTTAAGTTTTCAGACGACCTCCCACCGTAATCGAAGCCTACATCCCAAAACACCGCTAACGATAAAAATAAAAAAGCCGTCTAAAATGACGGCTTTTTTGTGTCCCATAACTGTCCCAACGTGTTTAAAACCATATTTTTTATATAGTAATAATGACACAACGAAGGACTGATAACTAAAGACAAAAATAACCGCTCGAAAGCGACGGAGAGACTCGAATTGAATAGATAATATATTGTTTTTATTTAATTAAATTTTTAATAGATTACAAAATACCGTAAAAAATACCGTAAATTTGTCAAAGTCAAAATTTTTCAGGGGTGTTTTGTGGTATTTCTGCCAAGCTGTGAAATATGGTCGGATTGTAACACCAGCAATCACGCGCCGTCTTGTGGGCTGGTGTTTGCCCTATTCTTCCAGCCGTCCGATATTGCCTTTCGGGTGGCTTTTGTTTGTATCGACTCTGTCGGTCATGCGCCCACACAAAAAAGCGTATATACACAAAAAAACGCAAAAATCGTTTGTTACCTTGTTACCAATGGCTGAAAGCCTTACCAGTCATGGATTTCGTGGTAACAAAACACATATCTTAACCTTGTTACCGTTTGTTACCGCCCCTGTTTTTTAAGCGTAACCATCTGAATATAAAGGGGTAACAAATGGTAACAAATCGGTAACAAGTAAATTTATGTTCATTTGTTACCGTTTTTTCTTTATTTTTATATTGATATTCATATGGTTATAAATGTTAAGTTTTGTGGTAACAAAGGTAACAAGTGATTTTGTCTCGCGCATAGGGTTTTATTTACGCGCGCGTATTGGTCTTGAAATTATTTATCCCTCGTCTGTCTTTGTCGGTCATAGCGGAAACAGGGCGTAATTGCGCTATAAGCGCGTTTTGCCGTTTGGGTATGGAATTGGTATTAGGTAGGGGCTGAATAGCCCTAATTCGAGAAAATTAGGGGCTTGCCATCGGTTTTATGGCGGATTGAATGGGTTGTCTGAAGTAATGGGCGCAAAAAAGCCCGCCTGTATCGGTCATGGCGGGCTTGGTGGGCGTTTTAAATTAACCCCATGCAAACGGTCAGTCGTCCAGTTCCATATTTGGGGTCAGCACATAATACCAGCCGCTCCCTTTGCGCTGGTGTTGGTAGCCTTTGTTTTTGTGGTTGTATTTCAGCAATCCCCCGTCTAACAACACGCGGCAGACTTTTTGTTCATCGAAACTTTGGGCGATTTCATCGGCAAAGACGCGGCGGATTACCCACAATTCCAATTTCTCCCCCTCCTGTTTCCGATAGCCTGCATGGTCTTTGTTGGTGCTTTTATCACTCCAATCCGTAAACCTCATACCTAACGCGTATAGGTCGATAAAGTCCTCCGCCTGCTCGATGATTCGGCGGTCTTCGTGTTTCCCCGATCCGTTGGCTTCCAGCCATTCGTCAAAGCATTGTTTCACGCCTGCCATGCCTACGCCAGCGGCTAAACCGGTAACGGGGGCGGCAAGCTCCAAAGCGGCGGCGGCAAGGGCAAAGCGTTTTGCCACTCTTCGCGCCTGCCCTGACAATTCGGGGACGGTCTCCATAAATGCGGTCATGCGCTCGTTTGCCTGTTGTTTGGCTTGCTCTAGGTCGTCTGAAAGCAGTCGGATGAACGCTCTGCCCGCCGCCCCGTGATATTGCTCGGCGGATTGGGCGATATGTTCGCTCAATAATGCGCCGCTCTCGAAGCCGTGCAAGGTGTCGTAAATACCGTATCGGGCGGCGGCTCTGATACTGGGCAGACGGGCGGCTTGCCCTGCGTTCCAATCGCCTTTGTGGTGTTTCAGAATGGAATCGGGGGTCTTTTCGCCGGTGGAAAACATCATCACTTTCCAGCGGCTCAAGGCGCGGTTGCCGCCCTGTTTTGCGCCCTGTACTTTGTTGATGCCGTTCATGACGCTGTAAACGGTGTCGCCGATGACGTGGGGGCTTGCCTGCCCGATTTCGTCCAACACCAGCAAGCCGTCATTACGGGCGGCGGCTGTGTTGGAAAAGCCTATCTTTGTGCCGCTCCAAGACAACAGGCTGCCCGATGGTCTGCCCCATACGCTCAAGGCTGCTTTGGCGGCGGTGGTCTTGCCGTCGGATGAATCGCCCGTCAAATGGAAGCCGCCCGATTCTTCGCTCAACAGGGACAGCAAGGGGGCGGCAAATGACGCGCCCAATGCCAGGCAAAGGCGGCTGTTTCCCGCTGCGTATCGGGCGATATTTTGCTGCCAGTCGCCAAGCTCTCCGTTTGGTCGGTATGCCGCCGCTTGGCTGGTGTCGCCGTTGTAGATGACGGCGGGGGTTTTGCCGTCTGCCGTGATGGTTTCGCCGCTGGGCATGATGTAGGTGTCGCCGTGCCAGCCCGCGCGGTCGGTAATGGTAAAGGCGGTACGGCTGCCCTGTGTCTGCAAATAATCGGCAAGCCGTTCGCGTTTGGCTCTGCCTGATAAGACGGTTAAGCCGTAACTTTGCAAACGCTGCCAGCCTTGAACCGTGCCGATTTCCGCTTGCGGGATGGCAGCGATCTTGGTTTGGCGTGTGATTTTGTCCTGCCAGCGGATAACGCGGTAATACGCGCCGTCGTTGTCCTGCCCCGTGCCGATGATGTCGATAGGGTCGGAAAGCAATAGCGGCTCTGCTTCGATGACTTCGCCGTCTTTGCCTGTCCTGACGTTTATCCACCATACGCCCCGATGGTCGGTATCGAAGCGGGGGCTGGGGCGGTATGTTTCGATGTCGTCGATGTTGTAGTCTTTGGTGCTTTCTTGCTTCGCTGTTTCGGTATTTTTCATGCTGCTTTCCCTCCGGTGTTTGGTATGGTGTTGTTTGATTGGTTTTCAGACGACCTTTTTTCTTTCAGTTCGTCCAATGCGTCATAGCCTAGTGTGTCGCTCTGCCATATACGCGCCTTGATGCCCTGCTTGATGGCTCGGACTGCCAAATCATGCGCGGCTTTGAAACCTACGGGGCGCGGCGTGTCGTTATCGGCAATAATCACGATTTCCTTTAGGTCGTCTGAAAGTCGGTATTTCGCCATGCTGTTTGCGCTCAAGGCGGCGGATAAGCCCCAATCGCGGGCTTGGAACAGTTCGCGGGCGGCAAGGGCGGTTTCTATGCCTTCTGCGATGACAAGCCGTCCGTTTTCAGGGATGGGGAACAAGTGAACCGCCAGCCCTGAAATGCTGCCCTGTTTGCGGCTCTGCATTTTCTTGGCTGGCAAGGCTTCGCCTGTTTCGGGGTGTTTGATTGCCAGCTTTTGATAATGCGGGGCGTGTAGCCCGTTCTCTCCGTATGGCTTGTCATAGGTCGTCTGAAAATAGGTCATGTGCAAGCCTTGAAGCTCGCCGCCCGTATCGCGGATGGCGCAAACCATACAGGGGAAACGACCGATGAAAAGCGGCTTGTCCTCCCCCGTCGTCCAATAATCCGCCTCTCTCAAAAAACGGATGTTTTCAGGTAATTGCGCCATGCCCAAACCGCGTGATTTCAAATACTGTACGGCGGGGGAATCGGCGGTTATCGGCTCTGCCCCGTTCCACAATGCGGCAAGTTTGCCGATTTGGTCTTTTTCGGGGCGTGGTTGCGTCTGTGGGCGTGTGGGCGGTATCGGTAAGGGATTTGCCCCGTCCATGCCTAAAACGCCCGCTACGGCGCGCAATGCTTCGGCAAAACCGCAATTCAGATAGTGCATGACCAAGCCGAAACCGTCGCCCGCGCCATTGTTGTAATGGCTGCAAATGAATGTGCCGTTGCCGTCCTTGTCGTCGTATCTGAAGCGGTCTTTGCCCCCACACGCGGGGCAAGGCTGGTGTTTGTTTTTCAGGCATCGCGGGTCTATGCCGATGGCGGCGTGAATTTCCTGCCAGCGGTATTGCGCGGCGGCTTTGATGTCTTGATAGGTCGGTTTCATTGTTCTATCTCCCCTGTTACAGGTTCTAAAACTACCCCCGCCATCGGGTCGGTCTCCCATATGGTCGGTGTTGCCGTGATTGCCTGCTCCGTTTCTGCATGGGCGGGCTGGTTACAGGCTCGGATTGCCAAAGCCGTCAACAACACCCAAAACACCAGCAAAGCGCGGTTGAAATAGCGGCGGAAACGGTCGTTTTTGTCAGTCGGTTTCATGTCCTCCATGCCCCAGCGCACCAAAAATATCAAACATCTAAAAATCAGATACTTATGAAAACACTAGGGCGAAGTTTGCCCTATGCCGTCCAAAACGGGCGGCATAAAGGCGGGTGTTTTTCAGGGATTTAGCGGATTTGTTCGGCTGTCGTTACGCTGAAAGCAGCCCATGCTTTTAGGTCGTCTGAAAGCAAAGCAATAAACGACCGGCAGGCGGCAACGGCGGCGGCGTGTGATGGATAGATACCCAAACGGCGGGCGGTGCATGAATGAACGTCAATATCGGCTAGATACGCGGTCGGTTCGTGGACGACGGCGCAAAAGCCTTGTTCTGATGGGGATTGAACGTCTTGGATTTGGGGGAAAATTGAAGTCATGGTATTTCTTTCTTTAGAGATTTTGAGAATGCCCCAAATAAGGGGGCGGTGCTCTCTCTGGCGAAATAAAACCAGCCTGCGCCTTGCGGTTGGCAGACACCGCCATAACTCGTGATAGGTCGTCTGAAATGTTAACGTTTAATAACATCGCAAACGCCCGTAAAAGAATTTTGGCGATAAAAAATCAGCGTTACCCTGCTGATTGGGTATTTCGTTTTGAGAGAAACTAAATTCTGATTCTCAAGGCTCGATTTGTCAAATGATTTTTGCATTGGACGGCTAAAATTTTTTATCCACGATAATCATGGTTATTACATACCCGATGCGCTCTGTATCTTCTCCAACGGTTCCGATGATGTCTTCAAGCGTAATTTCACTGTACGGCTTATTGAAAAAAGACTTTATGACTTGCTGCATTTCATCGTCCGTTAACGGCGGGGTGTATTTTTCCTGTTTCGTGCTGACTTCCGCCTCTGCCTTGATTTCCGCCTTATCTACCAGCAAGCCCAGCATTTTTGCCTTGCCCATCGTTGCCGATACCGCCGCGCTGCTTTGCGGTGTAGGGGCTGCCAGTGCCGCCGCCCGCGCCTGTTCCAATTCGTGCAACAGGTCGCCCACCGTTACCGCGTGTCGTTGCCGCGCTTCTTCCTTTAAGCCGTCCACCATCGCGGAAATATCGGGGTTTTGAAGCAGCTTATAGGCTTCATTCGTTACCGTTTCGGGCTTCATGTTGTCGGTGTTGTAGATTTGCCTATATGCTTCGCTCGCATTGCCCGTTTCCACATACAGACGGGCAAACTGTTCTTGTTTAGGGGTCATGTCCTTAATCCTTTCAGAACGCCGCCCAGCAGCGATTTTTCAGCCTTTGGGCGGCTGTTTGAGTGTTGCTATTTCAAATTGTCCAAAGCCGCTTCTTTTTCTTTCTCCGCGTCTTCCAAGATGTCGAAAATGGCGTTTTCTTCCCCGCCTGTGTTGTCCAACATATTGAAGAAGCCGGGTAAACGTAAATCAATGATTCTATCTGGCATGGATTGCCCATAGGACGGACAATCAACCCGCAAACCGTTTTCAAAAAGCTTCATTCTCATCTCAGCGGCGGCTTTACCGATTCCCACCAATTTCGCGGCGGCTTTGATATAGGCGCGGGATGCTTCCATATATTCGGGCAAGTGGGTTTCTTCTATGTCGATGATAAACATCTCGTAACGGGAAACGGACAATAAATTGCGAAGCTCTGAAATGCGGTTCAGGTGTTGGAGACGTTCATCAAAAAGGCTTTCCAACAGTTCTTTTTGCGCTTCCAGCATATCGGCGGCGCGGTCGGCTTCTTCACGTTTGGCGGCAATCTCTGAATCAAGCCCTTTGGCTTCTTCGCTGTTTGTGGGTTTGCCCATTTTCAACAAATTGGCAAATATGCCTTTGCGTCTGTTTCGTAGCCCTGCAAATTCATTGATTACCGCCTGCGCTTCTGTAACACCAGCTTCCGCCGCTTCAATTTGGGCGGTCAGTTCGCTGCATTTGTCCTCTTCTTCTTTTAGTAACTTTTGACGGGTCGCAAAAGTTGTCTTTGTATATTCGATATTCATAGTTAAAGCTCCTGATTTAATTGATTAATACGAACCGACCGCGTTTCACGGTTTCGCCAAATTGGTTTGTTACTTCTTCCATCACGGTAACGATGTCATGCCCCGCCCTGCGAAGCTCCATGATGCGCGTGTTGTAGCCCAATATACCCATTTGGGTAAGCTCCCATGATGTAACGCTGCCCTGTTTCAATCGGGATAAAACGCGCTCTTTTTGGCTTGGCGTTTTTGCCTTGCCGTTGGTAAAATAATCGCTCATGCTTAATAATCCTTTCCGCCGTCTGAATGTCCGTTCAGGCGGCATTTGTTTGCGCCTGATAAATCAATTTGCCTGCTCTTCGCGTTTGGCTGCCAGTTTGCCGATATAGTCGTCAATCTCGCTTGCAAGCCAGCCGGTAATATTTGCGGAAAGTTTGATAGGCTTAGGAAAATCAGGGCGGAAATGGCGGCTCTTAGGGTTTACCCAATTCCAAATAGTCGCCCGTGAAACACCTAATGCGCGGGCAGTATCGTCTGCTCTTAATACTGTGTTATTCATATGCTTTTGCCTTTCTTTTGGTCGGATTAGATGACAGGCAAAAATATAGCCGCCTCTGTGGGCGGCTGTTAAGGTAATACCATGCTGACTTCCTGTAATACCATGCTGACTTCCTAAAATTAGCTTGTCGATTCCATGTTTTTTTGGAATTGATTAATCCATTTCATGATAGTTTTTTCCGTTGGTTCTCTTTTTGCCGGGCATGGGATACCCTTAGTTACAATTAAGTCTTGAATAATTCTACATAACTCTGATTTCCCCCCTTTTTTATTCAGCATTTCCTTTCTTTCTTCCAATAACTGATTTACGGCAGCTATCGTTCCCGCTTTTTCATAGGGGCTTTGCTTGGCTTTGCTTGCTTTTCGGGCATTTTCTGTTATTGCCTCTATGCTGATCTGGTCTTTTCTCAACTCCAAAGAAATAAACTCTATGGATGTTGAAATTAAGTTTGCTATTGTCCTAAATTGATTAAAGTTTTCTTGCAATGGTTTGTCTTTGAAGTTTGAAACATACTCATAAATAGCCTTAGCCGTGATGAAATACTGCATTTCTAGGCGCATCTCCAAACTTTGCCCAAAGTGCAATTCTTCTATCACGGGATAAAAATAATCTGAATAATCGATGGGGTCTCCGTTCTTTTCCTGATACTTCTCTAACGCGTCATTAACCTGCTCCTCAACTAAAGAAACCTTGTAAGTTTACTTATGGCTCCATAGCGTTATGCCATGCTCAAGTATTTCAAATCTTTGAAATACTCTAGTTAACACCCTTTCGGCTTGCCAGCTAAAAACTCCTAGTACGTCATGAAATTCAGGGTTTTTACGGATATTGAATATAGCCGCATATTTTGGGCTATATGCTGCAATATCTCTTGGATATGTGGTATGTGGAATCATTTGACACCTTTAAACTAATAAAAACAACGCAAAAACTCGAAGTAGATATTTTCAGACGACCTTTAATCAGTCTTGCCATCTTGAATCAGTTGCAATGCTTGGTTATACCGTTCCCGCAAAAAGTCGCTATACCATTGCATAAACTCTTTGCGCTCGTTCAGATAATCGGCGCGGTTGTAGGCGGCGCGGATTTTGTTGTTTTCAATGTGGGCAAGCTGCCGCTCTATCGCGTCAGGGTTAAAGCCTTGTTCATTCAAAACGCTGCTTGCAAGGGAACGGAAACCATGCGGGGTTACTCTGCCTTTGTAGCCCATGCGCTCAATGATCCGGCTGATGGTTGCGTCGCTGATAAAGCCGTCCGTCTTGGTACGGCTCGGAAACAGAAACGGCGTATTACCGGTAAGCTCTTTCAGTTCTGCCAAAAGTTCAAGCGTCCAGTCAGCCAGCGGCACGGCATGGGGCGGTTTCGGCGCGGTCTTCTCGTGCTTCATACGCTGGGTGGGAACTGTCCACATTGCCGCGTCAAAGTCTATTTCATTCCATTGCCCGCCCCTAAGTTCCGTGCTTCGTAAAAAGGTCAGCATATTCAAAATCAGGGCTATTCTGTTTTGCGGCTCAATCTCTGCCAGTATCAGGCGGCGGAAAAACTCGGTCAGTTCTTCGCGGGGCAGAGCGGGGCGATGGTCGGTCTGCTTGCTGGGAATGTATTTACGCAACGAATAAGCGGGGTTTGTTTCCACAATTTCAAGCATGACAGCATAGTCAAATATTGCCCCTGTCCATTCCCTGATTTTTTCAGCGGTATTGTTCACGCCCCGTGCCATCACGCCATCAATAACCGCCTTAATATCACTTACCCTTATTTCCTGTATCGGCATTGCGCCGATGACGGGAAATACGTCGGTTTCAAAATATCTCAACACGCGGGCGGCGTGGTTTTCTTTCCAGCGGTGTAGATTGTCGGTATGCCATCGGCGGGCGATTGATTCAAAGGTATTTAGGGCGGCGGCTTGCCGTTCGCGTTTTCCCTGTTGCTTGGCTTCGCTGGGGTCTTGCCCCGATGCAAGCAAGCGGCGGGCGTTTTCAGCGGCTTGGCGGGCTTCTACCAGTGATACGGTCGGATATTTGCCGATTGAAAGCGTTTTACGTTTGCCGTTATGCGAAAAGTCAAACCGCCATAACTTCCCACCGCTCGTATTAATATACAAATACAAGCCCTTGCCGTCATTCAGCTTAAACGGTTTTTCGGCGGGCTTGGCGTTTTTGATTTGGCGGTCGTTCAGCTTCATTTTTACGGTATTTTTTCAAGGTATTTTTCAGATACCGCAAAAGATACCGTAAATTTTAGGTTACTTCAATTAAGCTGAATTAGACGGAATTATACAGTCAGGAAGAAGACAATAGGATAGCAATCAGCCTGAAAGCCTTGTATTTATTGAGATTGGTTGATGGTATTAGACGGGATTAAACGAAAAAAAACGCCTAGAATTTCTAAGCGTTTTTGTATGTTGGTGCGGACGGAGAGACTCGAACTCTCACACCTCTCGGCGCCAGAACCTAAATCTGGTGCGTCTACCAATTTCGCCACGTCCGCGTGATGAAACTCGGAATTATACACAAAGTATCCTGCTCTGCAAACAATCTTTGGCTTGAAATTGCTTTATTCCGACCGATATAATGGCAGGTCGGTTATCTGCCGGAACACACTAATATCAAAAAGGAACATCATGCCTGTTTTACTGATTCAGGATTTTTTACAGACACAGGGTTTGAAGCTGTCTTCAGACGACCTCCGTGTTGCTTATCTGACCGCGAAGACGGTGATGGATATGGGCAATGCTTCGATTGACCGCTCGGTTTTATGGCGTGAAGAAGACGGTTGGAAGCTGGCAGACCATATTGAAGAAACGCCGGAAAATGAAGTTTTGCTCAAACAGGTTTTCATGGCTCTGGATTCGGTATTCAGTCGCGCAAAAGCCGTCAAAAGCGCGGCGGTTTACATCCACCTTCCGGGCAAACCGCATGCAAGGCTGGTTCGTATCTCGGCGCAAGGCGAGCCTTTGGAGAATCTGTTGGCGGTTCATGAAGAAAACGGTACGGTTTACCTTGCCTGCCGTACGGCGCAGAGCGGTTGGATGAATATTGCCAACGATATTGCCTATTGGCTTTCGCTGGACAAAATCCAAGGCAGCCGGAACGAGGGGAGCGGAAGCCAGTTGTCCATTCCCGTAGCAACGCAAAACGGCACGGTTTTGGGCGTGGTCCATGTTGAGTTTACAGATAAAGATCAAGCCGATGAGGCAGCACAAACGGATTGGTCGGCGCTGGCGTTGGCACTTGCCGAGCCGCTGAAAGCATTGGCAGGCATCGAAGACAAGGAAGAAGAACATGAATAATACCTTGAAATTCGTCGCCTCCTGCCGCCTGCCGACCGAATGGGGCAACTTCACTATGCACGGTTTTGAAGAACCGAGCGGACAAGAACACATCGCTTTGACGATGGGCGATTTTTCAGACGACCTCCCCGTTCTGACCCGCATCCACTCCGAATGTTTGACCGGCGATGCCCTGTTTTCCAAAAAATGCGACTGCGGTCCGCAGCTTGAAGCGGCGATGAAGGCGGTTCAGCAAGAAGGGCGCGGTGTCATCGTTTATTTGCGTCAAGAAGGACGCGGTATCGGTTTAATCAACAAAATCCGTGCCTACCGGCTTCAAGACGAAGGGATGGATACGGTCGAAGCCAACCTCGCACTCGGACTACCCGTTGATGCACGCGACTTTACGCTTGCCAAGCAAATCTACGACCATCTGAATATCCGTGCCGTCAAGCTGCTGACTAATAATCCTGAAAAGATTCAGACTTTGAAAGATGCAGGCATCAATGTCGTCGAACGTATTCCGCTCCATGTAGGCGAGAATGTTGAAAACGAACGTTATCTGCACACCAAAGCCGACAAACTGGGGCATATGATTTTTGATTGAGGTAATACTAAACTTATTTATTATTTATATTCAAATAAATATATTTATCTTAAAACAAACGGCTTGCCCTAATAGAGGTTTTTTGGTTTAATCCGAAGTTCTCGGGTGATTAGCTCAGTTGGTAGAGCGTCTGCCTTACAAGCAGAATGTCGGCGGT
>JUNU01000233.1 GCA_001067655.1 Neisseria lactamica | reverse complement strand
CTTTGAGCTAAGGCGAGGTAACGCCGTACTGGTTTAAAGTTAATCCACTATACATACGCACCGCAATGCTTTTTCCCTCCTCCTTACAGAAAGGATATTGCAATGCCCTGCTTGAACCTCACGTTGCCTCGTCTGACTGTTTTCCTGCTGTCCACCTTCGCAGCATTCTCCGCCGCCGCACACGGAAACCACACCCATTGGGGCTACACCGGACACGACTCCCCCGAAAGCTGGGGCGAGCTTTCAGAAGAGTTCCGTTTATGTTCCACAGGCAAAAACCAATCCCCCGTCAACATCACCGAAACCATCTCCGGCAGACTGCCCGCCATCAAAGTCAATTACAAGCCGAGCGCGGTTAACGTGGAAAACAACGGCCACACCATCCAAGTCAACTACGCCGAAGGCGGCAATACCCTCAGCGTGAACGGTCGCACCTACACCCTGAAACAATTCCATTTCCACGTGCCCAGTGAAAACCAAATCAAAGGCCACACCTTCCCGATGGAAGCCCACTTCGTCCACCTAGACGAAAACCGCCAGCCTTTGGTATTGGCAGTATTGTACGAACCAGGCAAAACCAACGACCGCCTCGCGCCTATATGGAACGTGATGCCGATGAAAGAAGGAAAGGTAAACCTCGACAAAGCCTTCGACGCCGGCACCCTGTTGCCGAAACGGCTGAATTACTACCGATTTGCCGGTTCGCTGACCACGCCGCCGTGCAGCGAAGGCGTATCGTGGCTGGTGCTGAAAACCTACGACCACATCGACCAGGCGCAGGCAGAAAAATTCACCCGCGCCATCGGTTCGCACAACAGCCGCCCCGTCCAGCCGCTTAATGCGCGCGTTGTCATCGAATAAACGGTAAAGCCGTAAACAAAAAGGTCGTCTGAAAAACCAAATTTGGTTTTTCAGACGACCTTTCTACATGATGGTCTAAGGTTTCAGAACACCAAGTCTGGCGTATATCCGAAGGAAGAATCGCAATGCAGCATCAATCATCAGGATGAAACCTTGCCGCTTCGCGTTCTTTCATAGCAGTTTCCTTATCCTTCAATTTTGCTCCCAAGCCCAAGCGTTTTTCATATTCCGATTGCGGCGTGCCGTCCTCCTGCATACCAAATGCGCTGGCATTCACCCAAAGCGCAAGGATGGCAACTACGAAAGCAAAAAATCCTACGATATACCAAAACATTTCTTTTCCTATCATGGGTCAACAAATGGGAAGAAGACAGATTTCCCGTTTGACCGGCAGCTTGCTGCGGTTTGTGAAGGCAAAAATGTATCACAAATCCGGTCCGGTATAAATTGCCGATTTGCCCTGCCATACTTCGTGCAAACCTTATCTCAATCGGCATTGCACACTAATGCTTTTACCAATCAGACGGTTATACAAATATAGTGGATTAACTTTAAACCAGTACGGCGTTGCCTCGCCTTAGCTCAA
>JUNU01000020.1 GCA_001067655.1 Neisseria lactamica | reverse complement strand
CCAGTACGGCGTTGCCTCGCCTTGTCGTACTATCTGTACTGTCTGCGGCTTCGTTGCCTTGTCCTGATTTAAAGTTAATCCACTATAACCGCTTCAGAACAAGCTTTCAAAGGCGGCATAGACGCTGATGACGGCAATCAGGCTGTCCACGCGGTCAAACACGCCACCGTGTCCGGGCAGCAGATTGCTGCTGTCTTTGATGCCCGCCGCGCGCTTGAGCCAGCTTTCCAACAGGTCGCCGCATACGCTGACAACGGTCAACACCAAACCGATTAACACGGTATTGAACCAGCCTGCGTCAAACGTGAGCCAACCAGCCCACCACACCACAGTCATGTAGACTGCCACGCAAATCGCGCCGCCGATTGCGCCTTCCCAGCTTTTGCCGGGGCTGACGGTCGGTGCGATTTTGTGTTTGCCGAACGCTTTGCCGCTGAAATACGCGCAAACATCGGCAACCCACACCAAACCCATCACGGCAAGCAGCGACAAGGCGTAATCGGGATGCGGACGCAGGGACATGAGTGCGAACCAAAACGGCATGACCAAAAGCCAGCCGACGGTATAAGCCTGCCAGCCGCCGTTCAATTTCCATTTGAATTTCAGCCACAAAGGCATGACGACCAGCCAAAACGCCAAAACAGCGTACCAAACGATATCCGGCAGCGTCCAACCGCCTGCGTAGGCGATGACGCCGAACACCAGCGTCGCGGCGAGATAATGATTGGTTTTCAGTTTCTCCAATCCGCTCATGCGAGAGTATTCCCACAGCGTAACCAGAGAAATCAATCCGCAAAATGCCGCCCACAGCCATTGCGGCGCGTAAAACAGCATACCGAGCATCAACGGCAGCATCCAAAGCGCCGTGATAATCCGTTGTTTCAACATTTTTAACCCCTTTGCTGCTCTACCGGCAGCTGTTCCGAAGTGCGGCCGAAGCGTCGTTCGCGTTTTTGGAACGAGGCGACAGCATCGTCCAAGGCTTTGCTGTCATAATCGGGCCACAGGGTATCGGTAAAATAAAGTTCGGCATACGCCATCTGCCAAAGCAGGAAATTGCTGATGCGTGTTTCGCCACCGGTGCGGATGAACAAATCCGGTTCCGGCGCATCGCCCAGCATCAAGTGTTTCGCCAGCGCGTCTTCCGTAATCTCGGATACGCCTTCGGCAATCAGTTTGTTTGCCGCCTGCAAAATATCCCAGCGGCCGCCGTAATCCGCAGCGATGCTCAGGGTCAGACCGGTATTGTTTGCCGTCAAGGCTTCCGCCTCTTCGATACCTTGCAGAATCTGTCGGTTGAAGCGTTCGCGACTGCCCAACACCTTGAGGCGCATATTGTTTTCGTGCAGACGGCGCACCTGCTTTTGCAAAGCCTGCAAAAACAGCCCCATCAGGAACGACACTTCGTCTTCGGGGCGGCGCCAGTTTTCAGTCGAAAAGGCAAACACGGTCAGATATTGCACACCCAGTTTGGCGCAATGCTTCACCATATTTTCCAACGCGTCCAAGCCGCGTTTATGCCCCATCACGCGGGGAAGGAAACGCTTTTTCGCCCAACGGCCGTTGCCGTCCATAATCACGGCGATATGCTTCGGAACCGAAGTATGTTCCAAAATGGTTTGCGTGCTGCTCTTCATATCTGCCTTTCGCGGCGCGGCGGTTCAAAGGTCGTCTGAAACGCCGCGGACAAGGGTTTAAATCGCCATCAAATCTTCTTCTTTGGCAGCCAGCGTTTTATCGGCTTCGGCGATGTATTTGTCGGTCAGTTTTTGAACCGCCTCTTCGCCGCGACGTGCTTCATCTTCGGAAATTTCTTTGTCTTTCAAGAGTTTTTTGATGTGATCGTTTGCATCGCGGCGCACGTTGCGGATGGACACGCGTCCTTCTTCCGCTTCGCTGCGTACGACTTTAATCAAATCTTTACGGCGCTCTTCGGTCAACATAGGCATAGGCACGCGGATCAAATCGCCGACGGCTGCCGGGTTCAGACCCAAGTTTGAATCGCGGATGGCTTTCTCGACTTTGGCCGCCATATTGCTTTCAAAAGGTTTCACACCGATGGTACGCGCGTCCAGAAGCGTCACGTTGGCAACTTGGCTGACCGGAACCATGCTGCCCCAGTATTCGACTTCCACTTGGTCCAACAGACCGGTATGCGCACGGCCGGTACGCACTTTCGCCAAATTCTCTTTCAGCACTTCTACCGAGCGCTGCATTTTGCTTTCCGCTGTTTTTTGAATATCGTTAATCATTTTATGCTTTCAAATAAGATACTGAATTTAAAACCTCGCCCGGACGCATGACCATCCGAACGGCAAATCAAGCTGTTAACTGCGCATAGTACCGTCATTCGGCGATTCCGACAAGGCAGGGGCGGTTTTGGGCCTTGTTTCTTAACTGATATTTAAATGCCGTTGCACATGAGTTTGGGACGGAAAAGCATGGACGGCCTCGATACAGCCGAATTCATTTGCGTATAGACAAAAAGGTCGTCTGAAAACCTTGTCAACCGGTTTTCAGACGACCTTTATCCTATCCCGCCTCCAACCTCTCTATGGCGAAAGGCAGGGTGCAAAACAGAAAATACGCTCCTGTTACAATGAAATCACGAACCAAAGACCTCGGAGAAGCAGGTATATCAATAATGCGATGGTGATGTTGTTGTATCGCCATTTCATTTGGTTGATGGAAAAAACCAGCAATATGAGGAGAAAGAATGGTGTTATGTATGACCATACCAAGTCTGCTGACAACAATACAGCACAAACCAATCCCAAAGGGAAAAGAATCATCCAAGCAGGCAACGAGGCAATCGCCCATTTCGATTTTCTATTGCGTGCACGGACAAATTCTCCAACAGAAGAAAAGGCTGTCTGCTTCTGCGTAATCAAAGACAAAATACTTATACCGCCATAAGCTACGGCGCAAATATACAGCGCTTGTTGATAGTTGCTTACGAAGCTGATCAAAGCCAAAGGCAAAGGCGTAAGAAGTCCAAGTACGATAAAAGTCAATCGGGAAGAGCGCAGGTGCAGGCGTTCTGCCATAGCAGCGCGGGCGGCAACGCTGCATAAGACAACAGAAATAATGGAGGCAATAATTGGGGATACTGGGGACACATTGTCACGCAAACCCGGAATATCTTCCAAAGCGGTCAACATACTGGTGACGAACATGACCATGACGACAAACAGCAATAGGAGTTGTAATAGAGACCCTTCCCATTGATCGTTGCCGCGTTTGAACTGCAAAGCATTAACCAATATCATGCAGGCGAGTGCCCATGAGTTGAGCGGCATAGTCAACCATATGATGAAAACATCGCTGTCTTCATGGTTGAAATGAAACATCGTTAGGCCGATCAGTATCCAGCCGACAAGGAAAATAACCCAACCGGTCAAAGGCGCGACAACAATCCTCGCCCAAGCCATCTGCCACGGAGACAAAGAGGACATGCGCAACTGGTCAAATGCATTGCTGGAAACGTCTTGGCGCAGACTGCGCTCAATCTGCAGATAAAGGGCGATATTTGAAATGCCGGTACCGAACGCACCGACGCTGGCAATATATTCCACCAGGTTTTCAGAATTGGCATTGGCAAAAACAAACAGGCAGTAGAGTATGATGATGCCTGCAATCATGCCCCAGCTCATGTTGAGCCACATCAGCCTTTGAAATTCGGCGTTAACCCGGATTTTGGGGATATTCAATTTATTGTCCATCGGCTTGCTCCTGTTGCTCCGGTTGCTCTTGTTGCTCCTGTTTGTGGAGATTGAGGCTGTTTTGATAACTGTTTAGCAGCGACGCTTTAATGACGGCAGCTTCGCTCAAAGGCAGGTTTTGTTTAAACAGCTTACGCAACAAGGCTGCACGAGCTTCTTCTCCCGCATCCAATATGACAGTAACGGCATGATTGCTCCATTCTGTCTGCTTCACGCCTTCCGTATTGCGGACCCGCTCGAATATGGATTCATCCAAACCGACAAATTGCAGCGAAACAGTCTGATCTTCGTTAACATCATCATTAACAGATTGAAATGCCTGAACACGTCCGCCTTTGATAACCAGCATATGCGAACAATATTCGTCCAACTCGGAAAGAATATGGCTCGACACCAAAATGCTCATGCCTTCATCTTTGAGCTTCAGCAGCAACAAAGACAATTCATGTCGTGCCTCAGGGTCAAGACCGCTGGCAGGTTCATCCAAAAGCAAGAACTTAGGACGATGGATGATGACTTGCCCGATACCGACACGCTGTTTCTGACCACGGGAGAGGTCGCTGACTTTGGCATACAGTTTATGTTCCAAATTAAGCAGGCGAACGGTTTCCAGCAGCAAATCGGGAAGTCGCGCATCAGGAATACCGCGGGATTTGGCGGCATAAGTTAAGCACTGGATCACGCTCAAACCATCCGGCAAACCAAAAAAATCAGGCAGGTAGCCGAGTTTGGAAAAGCTATCGCGCGGATTATCAAGAATAGGCAGACCGTCAAGCAAGACATCGCCGGATGTCGGGATTTCCAATCCTGCCATACAACGCATCAAAGTGGATTTGCCGGCACCATTAGGTCCGATTAATCCGGTAATACTGCCCTGCGGAAGCTCAACCGAGACATCGTACAATGCCTGCGTATTGCCGTAGTAAAAATCTAGATGTTGGACATTAATCATAATATTTATAAGATATGAAGGGGTTGGATGCAAAAATCGGGGGCGCTAACGCCGGCTGATAAACCTTTATCACACGGATGAAATGACAAAATGGCTTTTCAGACGACCTCAAACATTTCTTGGCATTTCATGATAAACATTCAGCCTCAGCCGTTCCGGTCTTGAGCCTTCGTATTATCAACAAAAAACTGTTTGACATACAAAAAACTGCTTCTGCGGTCGCTTTAATAGAAAGACGGATAACTTTACCCTATATTAGTGAACTAAAAAAAGCGGCAAGGACATCTTCCAAGCCGCTTTTTTGTCATTGGCTTGTTACCTTCCAACCTATAAATGGCATATGGAACATCATCAAACATCTCAAAAGATACGTTTTCAGACGACCCCACAATGACTTAGGGCGGCAACAAACGAATAATGGACAAATCCTGTTACCATATTTTCGACAGTTTTTCTTTAACTTTAGTCTCCATTTCAGCACTCAAATGGCGACCCAATATTTTGCCGAAATCCTCTTCAGGCGTATAGTTCACCAGCTCAGGGGCTTTGACGACATCTCTAGCGACACTATATACGCTGCCGAAATCATCAATCAATCCCACTTCTTTAGCCTCCGAACCGGTATAGATACGGCCGCTGAAAACATCAGAATACTGCTGATCTTTCAAACGCTTTCCGCGTCCGAGTTTAACCGATTTAATAAATTCCTTATGGATATCGGTCAGCATTTTTTCCCAAATCTGAGTTTGTGCGGGCGTTTCAGGAGAAAACGGATCGCCCATACCCTTATTGCTGCCCGCGATTTTCAGACGACGTTTGATACCGATTTTATCCATCAGCCCCGTCGCATCAAACCCTCCGCCAATCACACCGATACTGCCGACCACGCTGGACGGGTCCGCATAAATCTTGTCAGCCGCCGCCGCAATGTAATAACAGCCCGATGCACACATATCTTCCGCCACCACATACACAGGAATGTCTTTATGCTCCGATTTCATACGGCGGATTTCGTTAAACGCAATATTGGAAACCACAGGCGATCCGCCCGGACTATTGGCGCGGATGATAATCGCTTTAGCATTGGGATTATTGTAAACCGCCTCCATACCGGTGCGCAGCATCTCAACCTGATCATCAAGTTCATTGCCGATTTCACCTTTCAAATCGATCACTGCCGTATGTTCCCCACTGCTTTGCACTGCATCGGTATCGTCTCCAAACAGTGACGCAATAAACATGAGAAATAAAATCACACCGATAACACGCCAAATATTGCGCCAAATACGTGCGCTACGCTGCTCTTTATAAGAAGCCAGCAATACTTCGCGCAATACTTCGCGCTCCCAAAACGAGCCGGAATGAGATGAGGGATTATTCCCCTCGCGAGAATAAGGTTCCTGCATGATTGGTACTTTCATTGTTCAAATTTTGACACTCGGAACCACAAATCAGGTAGTCCCAACATTTTAGAGGATGTCTCCTATCCAATACCCCCGCATTCTACCGTCCTAAAAGATAAAATTTCAATCATCAGCAAATATTTGAACAAAGTTTTCATTTTATAACGAAATTTTTGTTTTCCGCATTAGGGGGAAATCCAAAGAAAACGGCGTCGGGAAATGATATGGAATATTATGCATAATGATAAAAGCTTGGAGATGATTTATGATGCCTATTTTAAGTACTCAGTTTATACCTATCATAAAAACGCTTTTTTCAAAACACCCGTAGGAGTGTAGCAAGCGTAGATTGGGTTGGAAATCCAACATCTATCAAGGTCGTCTGAAAGTTTTCAGACGACCTCTCTACCAATAGTAGTCGTCCTGTTTAATTGTTCATATGGTTGTGATACACCGCCATCACAAATCTGCCGACCACATTTTCTAGGTAAAGAATCGATTGTTCGATAACGGAGAAAAGGCTAAAAGCGCAAAGAGGCTATGAAAATGCAAAAAAACGTCGGAAAAATGCAGAAACCAGATGCAGACGATATTAAATAACTTGTTTATTTAAAGGACTCCAAATAACCAATCAAATCAAATACAACCATAACAAAGACCGTCAGGGATTGTTTGATAAGGATTTTCTTGAGCAATCTTATAAAAATAACCTTATGTTGCTTAATGTCACGTTTCAGTGTGAAAAAGACTATCCTACCGAACCGCCTACAAATGTGGTTGACCAGTTATATCCTTTATTACTTACCGAATACACCACAGGATTTCCGATAGAAGAAATCAAGCAACGTATGGAGCAGATAGTTTATTACTGTAAGCAATGCCTAGATATACACAGGCAATACGGGCAGGAGGAAGACATTATGTTTGTTTGGGGACCTGAGGAGTGGGCGGGAGAAAAGCAACCCAACATTATCGGACTTTGCCTCTTGTTCGAACGGATGGATTGGCTGGAAACCATTAAAGACAGCCTCAATCCCTATAACGATGACGAAATGTATTACGACCCCTCGTTCAGGGCTTTAATGAATATGGCGATACCCACGAAATTTGACCCCAGCGCCAAATTTGCCAAAGGCGGACACAACTTCCGCAAACCCCTACTGCAAGCAATCATGGCAGAAAGCAAGGAAGAAACCCTGAAACACCTCAACGCCTACCTCTCCAGCTGGTACGAAGGCAACCGAAAAATCGGCAATCTCCTGATTGACACACATTTGAACCGAGATCCCGAATATGGCGGCTATATCGGCTACTGGAGCTTTGAATCCGCCGCAGTCGCCTATTTAAAAGACTTGGACGACACCTCCCTGCGGCAGTATCTGTACTATCCTAAAGATATGGTGGACTGGGCGCGGGAGCAGAAGCTTAAGCACGAGTAGGAGTAATACGGCAAGGGTGGATTGATATGAAGAAAATCGTTTTATTATTCTTTATTTATAGTAGTTTCGCTATGGCAGAACAAAATATTTTTCCTGTTCATGAAGTGCAAAATTTGTTGGGTTATGGGCAGTTAGAGTTTTTAAAGCCAAATAAAAAAAATATTTTTATGCGCTATACAATGAAAAATAAAGGAATAAAAACATATTCCTTACAAGATGGCTGTTATCAAAAAGATAAAGTAGATAATTGTGTATCTGAAATGGTTTATCTGGAATCTTCGCCTGATGGCAAGTATTCGATATTTATGCATATAGAAGGAGGCATGGTAGAGGATTTGGAAGAAAATTCTTCGCATTACCATGAAACTAATAATATTTTGATTTTAAATCATAAAAGCGGGTGTTTGGTTATGGCGCCTTCTAAATACTACGTTAATTGGAAAGGAAAACATACCTTAAGTGATGGGGATGGAGATAGAGATATTGATTTAAATAAATATTTTAGAGGAATACCTATATTTTATAGAAATAATAAATTGGATGCGGAAAATTATTATGGCGTAGATAATGTAAATAGTTGCCGTAAATTTCAATTGTAAAAATTACCTTCTTATTGGTGCTATCCAGCAAGCGTAGATTGAATTGAAAGTCTGTTATTGAGGTCGTCTGAAAAATTGAGGATTTTTATTTTCAGACGACCCTTCGTCAAGTGGATACAGATTCAAGAGATAAACCAATCCGTAGCGTAGTCTTCGCCCACGACCTTCTGCCCAAACATCCGAATCAAATTATTTATGTTCATTCGTGGGTAAAGCCCACGCTACGGCTGCTAAAAATAAGTGGGGTACAATATAAAAAACAGAGGTCGTCTGAAAACCCGAAATGCGGTTTTCAGACGACCTTTTCCTTACGCCTTATTGTGTTACGCGAACCTTATCCGCCGTAATAGGCTTTGGTCAGGATTTCCTCCATGTCGGCGACCAATGCCAGACGCGGGTTGGCGGGGGTGCATTGGTCTTCGAAGGACAGCATTGCCAGTTCTTTGCGGCCGTCGATGAAGGTTTTTTCATCAATGCCTTGCTCCTTGAACGACATTTTGATGCCGACGTTGACTGCCAGTTCATGACAGGCGCGGGCGAAGGATTCTACGCCTTCGGCGGGGGTGGCGCACGGCAGGCCTAAGGTACGGGCGATTTCCTGATATTTCAGGTCGGCTTTGTAGTAGTTGTACTTCGGCCAGGTGGCGGTTTTCTGCGGGCGCGTGCCGTTGTAGCGGATGACGTGCGGCAGCAGGATGGCGTTGGCACGGCCGTGCGGAACGTGGTATTTGCCGCCGATTTTGTGCGCCATCGAGTGGTTGATGCCGAGGAATGCGTTGGAGAACGCCATGCCTGCGATGGTGGAAGCGTTGTGCATGTGTTCGCGCGCTTCGGGGTCGGACGCGCCGTGTTTGTAGGAGCGTTCGAGGTATTGGAACACAAGCTTGATGGCTTGCAGGGCGAGGCCGTCGGTAAAGTCGTTGGCGAGCACGGAAACGTATGCTTCTACGGCGTGGGTCAGTACGTCCAGACCGGTGTCGGCGGTTACGCCGGCGGGGACGGTCATGGTAAACGCGGGATCAACGATGGCGATGGTCGGGGTCAGCGAGTAGTCGGCGATGGGGTATTTTTTGTCGCCGTCGCTGATGACGGTAAACGGCGTGACTTCGGAGCCGGTACCCGATGTGGTGGGGATGCCGATGAATTTGGCTTTGCGGCCCAATTCGGGGAAGCGGAAGGCGCGTTTGCGGATGTCCATGAATTTTTGGACGAGGTCTTCAAAGTCGACTTGGGGCTGTTCGTAGAAGAGCCACATAGCTTTTGCCGCGTCCATCGGCGAGCCGCCGCCCAGCGCGATGATGGTGTCGGGCTGGAAGCTGCGCATCAAATCGGTACCTTTATAGACGGTTTGGACGCTCGGATCGGCCTCGACATCGGTGAAAAGCTGGATAGTTACTTTGTTTTTGCGTTGATGGAGCTGGTGGGTCACTTTATCGACGAAGCCCAAATCGACCATCGAACGGTCGGTCACAATCATGACTTTTTCGCAGTCTTTCATGTCTTGCAGGTATTGGATGGAATCGCGCTCGAAATAGATTTTGGCGGGTACTTTGAACCATTGCATGTTGTTTCTCCGACGGCCTACTTTTTTGATGTTTAACAGGTTGACTGCGCTGACGTTGCCGCCGACGGAGTTTTTGCCGTAAGAGCCGCAGCCCAAGGTCAGGGACGGCAGGAAGGCGTTGTAAACGTCGCCGATGCCGCCGAAGGTGGAGGGCGAATTCCAAATCACGCGCAGGGCTTTGACGCGGGTGCCGAAGTTTTTTGCCAATTCTTGATCAGCGGTATGGATGGCGGCGGAGTGTCCCAAGCCGTCGAAGGCGACCATTTGTTCGGCAAACTGCAAGCCTTGTTCGGTGGAGTCTGCTTTGAGCATCGCCAGTACGGGCGAGAGTTTTTCGCGGGTCAGCGGCTCGTTGGGGCCGACTTCGCGACATTCGGCAATGATGATGTTGGTTTTTTCAGGGACTTTAAATCCTGCCTGCTCGGCAATCCACGCCGCCGGTTTGCCCACAACAGCGGAATTGAGCTTCGCGCCGCCGCAGTTGGCGCAGTTTGCCGTAACGCCGAAGATGAAGTCTTCGAGCATGGCTTTTTCTTTTTTGTTGGCGAAGTACACACCATAGGATTTGAACTCTTCAACCAGCTCTTTATAAATCTCTTTGTCGGCAATGACGGCTTGTTCGCTGGCGCAAATCATGCCGTTGTCGAACGCTTTGGACATCACGATGTCGTGTGCCGCCTGCTGGATGTTTGCCGTTTTTTCGACATAGGCAGGCACGTTGCCCGCCCCGACGCCGAGCGCGGGTTTGCCGCAGGAATAAGCGGCTTCCACCATCGCATTGCCGCCGGTTGCCAAAATCGTCGCCACGCCCGGATGCTTCATCAGCGCGGAAGTGCCTTCCATAGACGGTTTTTCAATCCACTGGATACAGTTTTCCGGCGCGCCGGCGGCAATCGCGGCATCGCGCACGATTTGGGCGGCGTGGGCGGAACACTGCTGGGCGGAAGGGTGGAACGAGAAAATAATCGGATTGCGGGTTTTCAGCGCAATCAGGGATTTGAAAATGGTGGTGGAAGTCGGATTGGTAGTCGGCACGATACCACAGACGACCCCGACCGGATCGGCGATTTCGGTAATGCCGGTTACATCGTCTTCGCTGATGACGCCCACGGTTTTCAAATCGCGCAGGCGGCGCACGACGTTTTCGCAGGCAAACAGGTTTTTGGTCGCCTTGTCTTCAAATACACCGCGCCCCGTTTCTTCGACCGCGTGCATGGCGAGTACACCATGTTTGTCCAGCGCAGCAATGGAGGCTTTGGCAACGATATAATCAATCTGCTCCTGATTCAGCTTGCGAAACTCGTCCAACGAGCGCAAACCCTTTTCAACCAAACTGTTGACCTCGGCTACGGCGGGGCTGACGACATTGTCGGCTGATGCGTTCATGGTGTATCTCCTTAATATAAGGTGGCAATAAAGTCGATAAATTTTCACTACGATTACTATAAGTAATTTTGTTACATTTCTCTTTGACTTACATCACAAACCATGCATGCTGTTTTCAGACGACCTCTTTCAGGATTTTTCGGGTTTTAATACATTGAAATAAAATCATTTTAACGAGTTTGATAAAAGGGGCTGCCGAGTCTTCCCCCTTTGCCATATCGCTATTGTTTTACCCGCTGCAATTCATATGAAAATGAAATTTTTTGAATTTTGTATCGAAATTACAAATCAACCTTTCAAACAAAATTTGCAGGCAAAACGGACAAGGTCGTCTGAAAACCAAATTAAAGTTTTCAGACGACCTTGTCGCATATTCACAAGAGATTGTCGGGAAAACGATAGTTTTTTTCTACAATTTCAGACATCAAACTTATAAAATACAACCATTCTCATTTGTACAATGAACGGAGAAATTGATGTTCCGACCCAATCTGACCGCTGCCGCCGTTGTGGCCGCTTTATCTTCCACTGTATTTGCCGCCGAAACGGTCGAGCTGGATACTGTCCATGTGAAGGGGCAGCGTTCGTATAACGCGATTGCCACCGAGAAAAACGGCGATTACAGCTCGTTTGCCGCCACCGTCGGCACAAAAATCCCCGCCTCTTTGCGCGAAATTCCGCAATCCGTCAGCATCATCACCAATCAGCAGGTAAAAGACCGCAACGTCGATACCTTTGACCAGTTGGCGCGCAAAACGCCGGGTCTGCGCGTGTTGAGCAATGACGACGGCCGCTCGTCGGTTTATGCGCGCGGCTACGAATACAGTGAATACAACATCGACGGCCTGCCTGCGCAGATGCAGAGTATCAACGGCACGCTGCCCAACCTGTTCGCCTTCGACCGCGTCGAAGTGATGCGCGGCCCGAGCGGCTTGTTCGACAGCAGCGGCGAGATGGGCGGCATTGTGAATTTGGTGCGAAAACGCCCGACCAAAGAGTTTCAAGGCCATGCAGCGGCGGGGTTCGGTACGCACAAACAATATAAAGCCGAAGCCGATGTTTCAGGACCTCTGAACGCCGACGGCAGCGTGCGCGGTCGTGTGATGGCGCAAACTTCGGGCGCGTCTCCCCGTCCGGCGGAGAAAAACAACCACCACGAAACCTTCTACGCGGCGGCGGATTGGGACATCAACCCCGACACGACTTTGGGCGTAGGCTATCTCTACCAACAACGCCACCTCGCGCCGTATAACGGCCTGCCCGTCGGCAGCAGCGGCAATTTGCTGTCCCTGCCCAACCACACTTTTGTCGGCGCGGATTGGAACAAATTTAAAATGAACAGCCATGACGTGTTCGCCGATTTGAAACATTATTTTGACGACGGCGGCTACGGCAAAATCGGTATGCGCTATTCCGACCGCGATGCCGACTCCAACTACACCTTCGCCGCCAACAAACTTTCTGCCGACAATAAGGCAAACGTCGTCGGCTTAGGCACGGAAATCAAACAAAAAGCCTTCGCGGTTGACGCAAGTTACAGCCGTCCGTTTGCCTTGGGCAACACCGCCAACGAACTCGTCGTCGGTGCGGACTACAACCGCTTGCGCAGCACCAACGAGCAAGGCCGTGCCGCCGTTGCGCGTAATGTTGCCTTGGGCGATTTCCACTCCGTTCCCTATGTCAACCTGATGCAGAACGCCCGTGCCGGCGCACGCGGTTACAGCCATACCGTCGCTACCGAAAACCTTGACGAATTCGGCGTTTACGGCAAATCCGTCTTCCATCCGGTCGACAGGCTGTCGCTCATCGGCGGCTGGCGTTTGGGACACTACAAAATCGAAGCGGGCGACGGCGACGAGTTGCACAAAGCCAGCAAAACCAAGTTCACCGGCTACGCAGGCGCAGTTTACGACTTGAACGACAACAACAGCCTCTACGCCAGCTTCTCCCAACTTTACACACCGCAAACCAGCCTCGGCACCAACGGCAACCTGCTTAAAGCGCGCGAAGGCAACCAGTTTGAAGTCGGCTACAAAGGCAGCTACATGGACGACCGCCTGAACACCCGCGTCTCCCTCTACCGCCTGAAAGACAAAAACGCCGCCGCACCGCTGAACCCGAACAACCGCAACACCCGTTACGCAGCCTTAGGTAAACGCGTAATGGAAGGCGTTGAGACCGAAATCAGCGGCGCGATTACACCGAAATGGCAAATCCACGCAGGTTACAGCTATCTGCACAGCCAAATCAAAACCGCCGCCAACGCCCGCGACGACGGCATCTTCCTGCTGATGCCCAAACACAGCGCAAACCTGTGGACAACTTACGAAGTTACGCCCAAGCTGACCCTCGGCGGCGGCGTGAACGCGATGAGCAGCATCTCCTCGGCGGCAGGGCTGCGCGCAGGCGGCTACGCCACATTCGACGCCATGGCAGCATACCGCTTCACGCCCAAACTGAAGCTGCAAATCAACGCCGACAACATCTTCAACCGCCACTACTACGCCCGTGTCGGCAGCGCAAACACTTTCAACATTCCCGGCTCGGAGCGCAGCCTGATGGCAAACCTCCGCTACGACTTCTAAAAACGGGAAAAGCAAAAGGAAAACAAATCACCGCCAAAAACCAGAAGACCAACACATTACGGAAACAGACCGGACAGGCAGGGCACACCACCTGTCCGGTTTTATCATTTATGTCCCATGTTTGACATATAGTGGATTAAATTTAAATCAGGACAAGGCGACGAAGCCGCAGACAGTA
>JUNU01000232.1 GCA_001067655.1 Neisseria lactamica | reverse complement strand
GAAGCACCAAGTGAATCGGTTCCGTACTATCTGTACTGTCTGCGGCTTCGCCGCTTTGTCCTGATTTAAATTTAATCCACTATAAGTTGCAGAGTGGAATGAAGCGGTCTTTTGTTTGATTCCACCAAAATTTCTTCAAATGGGACAAAAGTCCCCTTGTGTCGAGTTTTCGTTAAAAGTACATATTTGTCAAGGAGATGGCATGAAACTGCTGGTTATCGGTAATGGCGGTCGCGAACACGCGCTGGCTTGGAAATTGGCGCAGTCGCCCAAAGTGGAAACAGTATTTGTTGCGCCCGGTAATGCCGGTACGGCGATTGAACCCAAGCTGCAAAACATCGCCTTGACTGCGCATCAGGATTTGATTGAATTCTGCCGTAAAGAAAATATTGCTTTTACCGTCGTCGGCCCTGAAGCGCCTTTGGCGGCAGGTATTGTGGATGATTTCCGTGCCGCAGGACTGAAAATATTTGGTCCGACACAATATGCGGCGCAGCTGGAAAGTTCTAAAGATTTCGCCAAGGCATTTATGGCGAAATACAATATTCCGACCGCGCAATACCAAACCTTTGAAAACGCCGATGCTGCACACGATTACGTCAATCAGAAAGGTGCGCCCATCGTCATCAAAGCCGATGGTTTGGCGGCAGGTAAAGGCGTGATTGTGGCGATGACTTTAGATGAAGCGCATGCTGCGATTGACGATATGCTGCTGGGCAACAAAATGGGCAATGCCGGCGCGCGCGTTGTGATTGAAGATTTTCTGCAAGGCGAAGAAGCGAGCTTTATCGTCATGGTTGATGGCAATCATGTGTTGCCTATGGCGACCAGCCAAGACCACAAGCGTCTTTTAGACGGCGACAAAGGCCCGAATACGGGCGGTATGGGCGCGTACAGTCCCGCGCCTGTGGTAACGCCTGTCGTGTACGAGCGCGCGATGAACGAGATTATTTTGCCGACCGTAGCGGGAATGAAAGCGGAAGGGCATGAGTTCACCGGCTTCCTGTACGCAGGTTTGATGATTGATCAAAGCGGCGCTCCCTATACGATTGAGTTTAACTGCCGTTTTGGCGATCCCGAAACCCAGCCGATTATGAGTCGTCTGAACAGCGACTTGGCGGATTTGATTGAAGCTGCAATAGACGGCAAACTCGATAGTGTAACCGCGGAATGGAACCCGCAAACTGCCGTAGGCGTGGTGCTGGCGGCGCAAAATTATCCCGAAACGCCTAAAAAAGGCGATGTTATTTCCGGTCTGGATGCAGCCAACCAAATCGGCAAAGTTTTCCATGCAGGCACAACGGCAAACGAGAAAGGCGACGTATTGACCAACGGCGGACGTGTATTGTGTGTCGTAGGATTGGGCGACGATGTGGCGCAAGCCAAAGCCAAGGCGTATAGCGCATTGGAAAAAATCAGCTTCGACGGCATGCAATACCGTAAAGACATTGCCGACAAAGCCATCAACCGTTAATTAAAGAAACAGGTCGTCTGAAAACGTGATTGTGTTTCAGACGACCTTCCCTATCATGTTATTCCCCAGAATCCTTTCAGCTTCAATGCTTCGCAAGCTGCAATCCCATCTTAAAAAAGGCGGCTTGGTCGCCTATCCTACCGAGTCCTGTTACGGCATAGGCTGTATCCCAACCTTGCCTAAAGCACTTAACCGACTGATTCATCTGAAAAAAAGACCACAACATAAAGGTATGATAGTCATTGGCAACCAATTGGAGCAATTACAGCCCCTGCTCAAAAGGTCGTCTGAAAACATTCAAACCATGCTCAGAAACGAATGGCCTGCGTCCAAAACCTTTCTGCTTCCTACTGCTGCTGACGTTTTGCCCGCATTGCGCGGAAAAAGGCGCAGCAAGTTGGCGGTCAGGGTTCCTGCTCATGCAGGTGCGCGCCGCTTGTGTCAGGCTTTGAAAACGTCTTTGGTCTCGACTTCGTGCAACCGAGCAGGCAAACGCGCGTGTAGGACGGAGCGGGAAGTAAGAAGGCAGTTTGGAAGGAATGTATGGGTAGTCGGCGGTTTAATCGGCAAACAAAAGTCGCCGAGCCAAATTATTGATGGAGAAACAGGCGTTCGCTTGCGTTAGAAATCGGATGGATGAGATGAGTAGGAATTGTGGTTTGAACTGATAAACTGCGTGTTCAATAAATGTGGATAATCCTGAACATAACTTTCCCGAAAAAACCAAAAAGGTCGTCTGAATCCCCATATTCATGGTTTTCAGACGACCTTTTGATTTGATTATCTTGTGGATAAGTATGTAGATAAGTTGAGTATTAGAGCTTGCTGCCGCATACGGCTTCGAATTGTTTTTCGGTAATCGTGCCGTTCATCACGCTCATGGGGCGGATATTTGTCGCGGTGTAGCTGTGTTTGGAAATTTCTTTGCCGTGTTCGTCGAGGAGTTGCAAAGCGGTCAGGCGGTAGGTCTTGTTGGTGCAATGGATTTCCCAGTCGCCAATGGCGGTTTTGTAGGCGGGTGTGTTGACGAAGCGTTCTTCTTTCATCTTCGACACGGTTTTTCTATCGCGGAAAGTAACCAAAGTACCGTTTTTCTTGATACTGTTTTTATCAATCGCCACTTTGATATTGCCGTCGGAAATCGTGCCGATGTTGTCCCAGTTGCCGCTGACGCCGCCGCTTGTGGTCGTAGTCGTTTGACAGGCACTCAGGAGCAGGGCTGCCGATAAAGTCGAAATAAGGGAAAAGTGTTTGATGTTCATAAGTTTCGGTTGCTTAGGATAAATTATTAGACTGCCGTATTATGCGCGAAGACGGCGGGGCAGTAAATCGGCTTTGCAAAGTCTTAAAACCACCAAAAAATGAAAAGGTCGTCTGAAAACAGGTTTTCTAGTGGATTGACTTGAAACCAATATGCCGCCGCCTCATCTGAGATTAAAGAGAACGGTTTTCTCCGTTTCCAAAGCAAAGAGTGAGGCGATTTCCTACTATCTGCATTGTCAGCAGTTCCGCCATCTTGTCTCAATCACAAATTACTCCACGATACCCAACCAAGCATAACCCGTTTTCAGACGACTTTGGATTCGGATTTCAAGTGCAACACTAGTGTATCAGTGG
>JUNU01000231.1 GCA_001067655.1 Neisseria lactamica | reverse complement strand
GATACACTAGTGTTGCACTTGAAATCCGAATCCAAAGTCGTCTGAAAAAAGGTTAAACGTTTTCATAAAATACGCTATGTTTGTTTTCAGACGACCTTATATATCTCAAAAAGCCTTATTTATGACCATATTCAGCAATATATTGGGCAATTGCAGCCTCAGGGTTAGCGGCATTAATAACTTGAGGTACTTCTACATAACCGCGTTTAACCAGATTTTTTTCACGCAAAGCATTACCTTGCATTCCGAATACTATATAAACGCCTAAACTAAGAAGGCCGACTATGCCACCCAACATCTCATTCTGACCAGCTAATACATTTAACACAACAAAGGTGACAAATATTCCAATCCCCAAACCCCACATTTTTTTCACACAAGCCCAAATAGCCCCAAAGAAAAATGCAGGCCAAGACCAGCCTTGTTTGACTGCCTCGTACTGATTCATAGGATTTTTAAAAATCTTGTAAAGTTTCATAAAACACCTTTCTTTTATGCCTTAAAAAGTTAACGTCATTATTCTATCAGAATATATTAAAAAGTTGAATCATTAGAAGATTAACGGTCGTCTGAAGACTCAATCCGGTTTTCAGACGACCTTTCATTTATTTACACAACCCCTACCTTTTCACTCAGCCCAGTTTTTCTTCTTACTGGTCTTACCTATGCCCGGATTGAAACTGTTGGTCGGGTCGAGTTTGCGGTAGAACTGTTTGAGCGCGGGTTTCGCTTCATATAAATGACCGACATTGTGTTCGGCAGGATATTGCGCGCCGCGTTGGTCTAAGAGATGAAGCATTTCGTGTTCCAATGCCATGCAGTCGTTGCCTTTTTTGATGATGTAATCCTGATGGAAAACGTGGCACATGAAATGTCCGTAGTAGAGTTTGTGGATGATTTTATTGTCGATTTCCGACGGCAGTTTTTCAAACCAGTCGCGGTCGTCGCGGCGCAGGGCGATGTCCAGCGCGACCAAGTCTTCCACTTCGTCGTCATGCACGGCGCGGTAGCGGATGGCGGCGGAGGCGACGGCAAAACGGTGCAGCATGGCGGCTTGGGTTTCTTCGGCGTTGCATTCGAAAAACGCGCCGCCGTGGTGCGCAAAATACTCTTTCAAAAACGCGCGCGCTTCATCGACGCCTTTCCCACCCATTTTCAGAATCAGATGGTGTTCGTATTTGTCGCGGTAATCGCGCATGGATTTGGGCAGGTGGTCGGGCAAGTATTTACTGACGAACTGCATGACCTTGTCGGAAAAATGTTTGGGTAGGAAGCTGACTTTTTTGCCGAATCTGTCAACTTTGGCTTTGAAATCAAATAATTTCGGCAGTTGGTGCGTACCGAATTTCTTGATGACGTAGAACGTGTCTTTGCCGTACACGTCGGCAATATCGAAAGCGTCGCGATGGATGTATTCGCCGGAAACGGGCAGGCTTTCAAATTCGCCCAAGGCAGCGCGGCGGATGTCGGTCAATTCATTAATATCGTTGGTGCCGATGTAGAACACGGCGGTTTGCTTCTCTTGCGGGAAGGTATCCAAACGGACGGCAAAAACCATCAGTTTGCCTGCGCAACCGGACGCTTCGTAATGGCGCGTGGGGTCGGCGTTGAAACGCGCGGCGGTCGGCTCGTCCACTTGGCGGACATGGTCGCAATAGGCGTGGTCGTGTCCTTTACCCGCGTCTTGCGTGATGTCTTTTCTTTGATAATGATGGCCTTGCAGGTTGGTCAGAATTTCTTCGGGCGTGTCGCCCAAATCTATGCCCAAATGGTTAACCAGCTCCAGTTTGCCCTCTTCGTTGATTTGGGCAAACAGCGCCATTTCCGTGTAGGCCGGGCCGCGCTGCACCAATGCGCCGCCGGAGTTGTTGCACACGCCGCCCAAAACGGACGCGCCGATACATGAAGAGCCGATAACCGAATGCGGTTCGCGCCCCAAAGGTTTCAGCAGCAATTCGAGCTGGTTCAGGGTCGAACCGGGCAGGCAAACGACTTGTTCGTTGTTGTTGATGGTTTGGATGATGTTCATCCGCATGGTGTTTACAATCACGATGTCGCGGTCGTAATCGTTGCCGTCGGGGGTCGAGCCGCCTGTCAAACCGGTATTCGCGGCCTGCGTAATCACAATCACGTCCGCTTCGACGCAGGCCTGCAAAATTTTCCACATTTCCAGAATGGTTCCGGGGCGCACCACCGCCAACGCCTTGCCCTCGCCGAAACGGTAGCCTTGGCGGTATTGCTCGGTTTTCGCGGGGTCGGTGATGATGTATTTTTCGCCGACGGTTTGGGTCAGGCTGCTGATTAATTGCGAGGCGGTCATGATGTGCTCCTTGGGGCTGGTTTTATTGGATTAAAATAGTGATTGTAGTAACGCGACACGGCAAAGTAAAGGTCGTCTGAATACGGTCAGGCAAGGGAATGTTGCAAACCACAAACCTGATGATATTTGAAGTATACACACTATCCATTCGCACGCCCTCCCCCTGCATTAACCATCTTCCCCGCTATACACAATTTCTTTGCCGAACAATGTGAACAGCCTGTGAATAAGTTCTATTACCTTTTGATAATCAAACAAAAAAATATAGTGCTTAAAAAATGGGCAGTTTGTCGGTTTAGTCACATACCGTGTTTGCCTTTGTGTGTGCAGTCTGTGGAAAAGTCAGCTAACTTATTCTATTCTCAACCAAAATATTCAATGATTAAAAATTAGGCAACAAGGCGTATAATCCGATTGATCAAACACACCCACTCAAAAATCCCGATTTTCAAAAAAGGAAAAGGAATGCACACCCTTTCGGAACAAGTCCGCTTAAATGAGGCGCGCAAAAAGTTGGCAAAAAGCAGGCGTTGGGCGACGGGCTTGCTGCTTGCGGCGTGCGGGCTGTTTGCAGCCTCCGCCGTTTATGTGCGCCAATATCCTTGGTTGGGATTTGTCAAAGCATTTGCCGAAGCGGCAATGGTGGGTGCGCTGGCGGACTGGTTTGCCGTAACCGCGCTTTTCAGACGACCCCTCGGGCTGCCGATTCCCCATACCGCGATTTTGCCGCGCAATCAGGCGCGTATCGGCGATGAATTGGGAAGGTTTATCGAACACAATTTTTTGCAGGGCAACCCCATCGCCATGCGCATTTACCAAGCGCAGCCCAGCGATAAATTATTGAAATGGCTGGACGGCGAAGACGTGAAATCGCACTGGCTGCCGTGGCTTTCCAAACAGATTCCGACCCTGCTTGCCATCGCCAAACCGGAACAGACGGCGCGTTTTACGGCGATGCTGCTGGAAGAGCGTTACAGCGGCGAACAAATCGGCAACACGCTTGCCGACGGTTTGCGGCTGTTGAAAGCGCAAGGGATGCACGAAAAAGCGTTTGAAAGCCTGCTCCGTCAGATTCGGCGTTGGCTGAAAACACCGGAAACCCGCGAAATGTTGGAGCAGAACCTGCGCGAATGGGCGGCAAAAATCGAAGGCGGCAATCCCGGAACTTGGGACAGGCTTAAAGCGGCGGTGAAATCGACCTTGGTGGAGAAAGTCGATGATTGGGCGGCAGAAAAAGCGTTGGCATGGATAGACGGCTATTTGGCGACTGCGGACAAGCAGGACAACACGCTGCGCCGACAATTCTTGGTGCAATACGACGAACTGACCGAACGCCTGACCACATCGCGCCTGTGGCACCGCCGCCTGGACAAATTCAAAAAACAACTCGCGCAATCGCCCGCCCTGCAACGTCAAATCATGACCCTATGGCGCGGCATTTTGGACTGGGCGCGCGAAGATGTCGAAAAACAAGACTCTTTGTGCCAAGCGCAACTGGAAAAGCTGCTGGATCATATGCGTTCGCAAGCCCAAGCCTACCCGCAATTTATGCGGCGGGCGGATGTACGGATTTCGCTTTTGGTTCGGGATTTTGTGATGCGTTATAAAGATAAGGCGGCTTTATTCGTCGCGGACAAAGTCAAAGGCTGGGACAGCCGCCTGATGGTGGAAAAACTGGAATTGAGCGTAGGCAAGGATTTGCAGTATATCCGCATCAACGGCACGCTCGTCGGCGGACTGGTCGGACTGGTGATTTATACGGTATCGCTGTGGCTGGCGGGATAGTATAGTGGATTAACTTTAAACCAGTACGGCGTTGCCTCGCCTTAGCTCA
>JUNU01000230.1 GCA_001067655.1 Neisseria lactamica | reverse complement strand
ATGGGCGGTGTGACAGGAGGAGCAGGAGGGGGCGCCCAGCAGAAATCGGGGAGGATAAAGACGACTCTAAAGTCGCTGTCTTTGCGGGCGATTTTATTGAAGGCCATGGCGGCTTGCTCCTGTTGGGGATGGGGTCGTCTGAAAGGAGGGGGAGACGACCTTACGGGGCGTTAGAGCTTGGGAAAACCTATGTTTACTCAGTATCTCTAATATTCATATTTCCTGGTGAAATACCTACTTCTGATTCTACAAAAAGTTCCCCATCCTCCTCTACGATAAATGAATTTCCAGTTCTAAATATTAAATTATATAATCCCTCATAAAATTTACCTCCCAAATAATATAAATTTCCAGAATCAGGAATAAAATAAATTCTTCCCAGTTCATCAATAAGGATTTCTCGGTTATCTGCAAAGCCGAAATTTCTTAATTTTTTGCCAATAGATTTTTGATAAAAAATATAATCCTCATCATCTATCGAATAGTCAACTAAGGTATTTGTAGTTTCCCCAAAGTTATGCAGTACCGTAGATAGAAAGATGCGTCCATTACTACGATAATAAGTGTCATAGCTAATTGTTAAATACCATATTTCTCTTAGAAATTTTTTTACATTATCAGGTAACTCCTCTAAATGGTGGGGTAGAGAATCTAAAATAATTTCTCTATTCTCATACCAGCCTGAAGCAATCATTTTCTTAAAAAAATCTGAGTGTATTTCGTATGGTTGTTTCATAAATACTTCTTATTATTTTACTGTAGTATTTTAGAATGAAATATTCAGCCTTATTGACGCCTGTTTGGAGTCATAGATGAACAAAAGGGAATTCCATGCCAATTCAGGTCCTTTAAATTCGAGTACTGGAGCACTTTTTAGTACACAATATGATTTTAAAGAAGGATATAAATTAAGAAAATTTTGAATAATTTTTGATTCTAAGATGTTTTTAGTTAAATAAAAATAGTCATTGAATAAGATATCAATTTCCTTTTTGTATATGTCAATAAATATTTTTCCTTCTTCTCCAAGGTAATAAATATTTTCTTGAAATAAATAAATACCTTCTTGTATATTTTTAAAATTTATTAATTTAGTTTTTTCTTTAATGTCTTTAATATCATTAAAGTTTAAGGAGAGATTATTGATGACAATGTTTTTTTGTTGTATAAATAATTTAATTTGATTCATATGTAATTTTACCTCCTGAAAGATCGAAGTTTGCCAGTACTTGTTAATTTCGGTTTATCTATATCTCGAATATAATATTGGGTTGCTCCCCCATCGCCATATTTTTTATTTGCTTTTGCTTTTGATTTTCCTACGCAAATATCTTCTTCTACTACAAATATATGTAATTGTTTTCTCATGTCACGTGCGGCAGTAGCATTTCCACTATGTCTCACCTGTACAGAATCGTTAAATGCTCTGGCATTTCCTCTTGCAGAACGTACAGCGTATCCTCGAACAAAATAATTCCCAGGGGCAGAAGCCATACCTGCCGGCCCATGTGGATACAGTGTAAACAATATTGTCCCTTTTTCTAGGACAACATTTTTCCAATTATCCACACCTGGATAGTCCTTACTTCCTTGCCAGCCAGCCGCTTCACCGGCAGGATCTTGTCCTGCACATGGATCATTACATGTTCCAGGCGATTTTTTAGAACTTAACCCTAATGGGTCAGCCCACATTTGACTGTTTTGTAAAGCCCAATAGAGGTTACTACCACCAGCCAATCCAATCGGATCTTGGTTGATAAATCTTCCACATTCCGGCTCATAATACCTGAAGAAGTTGTAATGCAGCCCCGTTTCACGGTCGGCATAC
>JUNU01000019.1 GCA_001067655.1 Neisseria lactamica | reverse complement strand
ACCTTTTTCTGTTATGGAAAGTTGCACTTCAAATGCGAATCCGCCGACCTTTTTATGTCGGCAAATCAAATTCAAGCCATTATTCAATCAACTTCAAACTCAGCAAACTTTTTACGAAATCCAATACAACCCCGGCCCGTCCAAACTCAAAAATATGATTTTCCGAGGTACCCAAATGCCAAAGTTGTATTGTTTGGCATCTGTTTACACACTATCGGGTTTTAGTTAAAATTATTATATAAATAGTAATCATAATCAATTTATGTTATTTTGCAGCTCTAAAGAAACAAAGTATTTTGTCCGCGTTCCTTTCCACACAATCGGTAACCTACGGATATTTTCCTTTTGTTTTGTCAAAATGCCCTTCCCTTGCGTGAAGCAAGTGCATCCATATCAACGGTCTGAACAAACCGTTTAATCAATTGGCTGCAACCCCATTACATTCGGTTCGCGTTTTATTTTCCGATGCCATCTGGAAGCATTTCAGATTTCGCCTATTTTCAAGCTGTTGCGAACAAAGGAAAATCCATCATGAAACCTGTCAAATCCGTCGAATTCCCCTCTACGCCCAAAATATTGGTTTTATTTTTGAGTATGCTGTGGCATATGCCGTTATGGGCGGAAAATACTACCCCCACCCAAAGCGTGCAGATGGATACCATTACCGTCAAAGCCCATCGCAACCGGGATAAAAGCGGCTACACCCAAGTCTACAGCCGTGACATCAGCAATATGTACAAAGGCAAGTAGGAAATCGAGACCTACCGCGGCAGCAGCGTGGCCGATTTAATCGGCGGTATGGCAGGCGTGTTCAGCGGCGATGCGCGCAACAGTGGCGCGCTCGACTCCAACATACGCGGCATTCAAGGCGAAGGCAAAGTGCCGGTAACGTTAGACGGTACAGAACAGGCCATCAGCGTATGGCGCGGTTTTGAAGGCGTATCCAACCGCAACTACATCGACCCGAATCTCGTCAGCAGCGTCTATGTGGAAAAAGGCGCATCGACAAACCGTGACATCCGCACCGGCATAGGCGGCTCGGTCAGCATGAAAACGCTGGAAATTGATGACGTTGTACCGAAAGAACAAAAATTCGGCATGGAAGTCAAAATGGAAACCGGCAACAACAGCATCAAACAGCGCGAATACGCTCATGCCGCATCATGGAACAAAGACTACCGCCGCTACCCGAGCCCCTACTCCTTCGACCGTATGGACTGGGCGATTATGCTGGACGACAGCGACCGCCAGAAACAGCGTTTCGACGGGCGTGGCAAATTGTTTAAAGACAACGCGTTCCGTCTTTCTGCCGGTATGCGCGGCGAAGTGTTTGACGGCCTGATTGCCTACGCATGGCGGGACAAAGGCAATTATTTCACCGGCAGCAAGGGGGCAGAACGCTACGGCTACCTCCCCAATGCCAGCTCTATGACCGAGGAAGAATTTACCAAAAAAGTTACGGACATTCAGGAATATACCGCCAACATCGGCTCGTATTACCATCCGTCCGGCGAAGTGGCCAACACCTCCCTGAATATGCGTTCGTGGCTGGCAAAAGGCACGCTTAAACTGCCCGACAATCAAAAAATACAGCTCGGCATACGCCGCACCCACGCCCGTTTCGGCGAAATCATGCCGTACAGCATCCTGTTCGGCAACATTGGCGGCAGCAAACTCAAATCCGACGGCTCCGCCCAAACCGATATGAGTAGGCTCACCAAAGGCACGCTGATGGCAGAATGGCCGCAGGCATGGGTGAAGCAGACCGCCGTCAACCTCGACTACACATGGAAACCCGAAAACAACCGCTGGATAGATTTGAAGGCAGGGATTTGGGGGACGTTTAACAATTCGCAAACCAATTCCACCGGCGGCTATCCCGCATCCACCCTGTTTCTCGACAAAATATTCAACGAAAAATACGCCGAAGACTGGTATTACAAAGGCAAAGAACCCGAATGGGACAAACTGCCACCCAATACCAACAACCGTTTCAACGTTTTTAATGCCGCCGCCTACCGCGCCAAAAACAACCGCCTGGGCATCAACCTGTCCAATAAAATGAAATTATCCGACAAATTGGAACTGACCCTGATGGGCGACTACCAGCGCGAAAAACTCAAAGGCAGCAGCGATACCAGTTGGATACTTGCATTGCCCGAAGAAGAATCCCAAAAATTGTTCTGGGAAGACCCTGAGACCACCTTAAATTCCAACTTCGCCCTGACCATGCCGCGTAAAGGCAAACGCGACGAATGGAACCTTGGCTTCAACTTCAAATATCAGCCCACTTCCTGGCTGACCCTGAACGCAGGCGGCCGCTATACCGACTACCACCAAACCGACAACTTCCTCCGAGACTACATCGACAAAAACCGAACATGGTTGGAAAGAGAAAACAAATTCGACGTACTGTCGGACAACAGCAGGGATTTCGTCTATCTGCAGAGCCGGCTTGCCACGCCTGAAGAATACCGGGCCTACCGAGAATTGTCCGACCAATATCACGCCGCGCAAAAAGCTTACGACCAAGACCCCGCGACCATACGGGCGAAAGCCGAATATGAAGCCTACGACAAGCGTTTTTGGAATTGGATAAACAGCCTGCCCGTTCCCGAATATCTCTGGGCATTAGATAACCGACCCGAAGAAACACAACGCTGGCAAGATAACCAGCCCCAACTTCCTGAGGAACCTGAAAAACTGACAGAGCTGCGCAACCGTTTTATGGAAGCGGAAGAGCTAAGCAGCGGCTGGAAATCAATACCCAACTGCACCGAAAACGAAGCAAATGGAAACTGTATCTACTGGCGGCGTTCGCATCCCGAGGAAAACCCCGTCCGGACAGGTGCACTTAATTTCTTAAATGAAACCGGTATCAACCCTGCCACAGGCAAAGTTGAAAAACGTTATGCTGCTGCCGTAACAACCGATGTCAACAATCCCGCTATCGAATACCGGCATCTGACCGAAGAAGAACTGCGCAAAATGTGGAACAAACGCGGCCATGCCTTCGCTCCCATGCTCTCCGCCACCGTCCAACTCGGCGATAACACCCGCCTGTTCGCCCATTATACCGAATTCAAACGCTTCCCCAGCATGTATGAAGGCACAATGTATGAAGGCACATTCGGCTTCGGCAACCACAGCATCGCCAAAGGTTTCAGCGTCCCGTTTGGCAGACTCCTGAACCCGCTCAAACCCGAACACGCCAAAAACTGGGAAATCTCCCTCAGCCACAACTTCACCCGCCTGCTGCCCAAAATGCGTTACGCGGACGTTCGCCTGACCTACTTCCACAACAAAACCCGCAACGTCATCGACCGCAACTACGCCACCTGGCAAATCAGCAATTACGACAAACAAGTCATCAGCGGACTGGAGCTGCAAACCCGCTTCGACAACGGCAGAGTATTCGGCGACCTTTCCGTCGTGCGCAACATGAAAAACGAAGTCTGCGACCGCCGCGCCGTCGAAGAACAATACGATGTGGAACAATACATCTACCACGGCCGCACCTTCCCCGTGCCTTACTGCCAAAACGGCGGCCTCTCCGGCGGCTGGCTGATCAACCGCATCCAGCCGCGCTGGTCAGTCGTTGCCAACCTCGGCGGCAGGTTCCTACACGAAAAACTCGAAATCGGTTCGCGCCTGACCTTCCACAGCCGCATTGAAGACAAACAACAGCCGTCCGCCCGCTGGCGCGACTACTACCTGCAACGTGACGGCGCAAACAGCAAAGCTTTCAACAGCGACAACGACAACGCCAACTGGCAGCCCGTTACTGTCGTGGATGCCTATGTGCGCTACAAATTCAACAAACATTTCAGCGCAGAGCTAACGGGCAGCAACCTGACCGACCGCTATTACCTCGACCCCATGAGCCGCTCCTATATGCCCGCCCCGGGACGTACCCTGCGCATCGGTTTGACGGGGAAATGGTAATTTCATCCAACAGAAAACAGCCTCTTTGCGTACTGGCAAAACATTAAAGTCGTCTGAAAAACAATTTTCAGACGACCTTTGGAGAAGCTTGGATTCGGATTTCAAGTGCAACACTAGGGTACCAGTGGTTGGAACAGATTC
>JUNU01000229.1 GCA_001067655.1 Neisseria lactamica | reverse complement strand
GCTGCTTTTGAGCACTTTGCCGTCGGTATCGTAACGGTCGTATTCGTAGCGGGATACCAGTCCGTCGGGCTGGTTGTGTTCGACCATGATGTGGTTGCGGTAGGCGAAACCGCGCAGTTTTTTACCGTCGCGTCCGTAAACGGCGGTCAAATCGCCGTAGCCGTCGTAGTCGTAGCGCACCAGTTCCTTGCCGTTGAAGGTGACGGAGGTGAGGCGGTTGACGTAGAAACGCTCGTCTTCGGAAACGAAGACGTCCCGTTCCCCGGCCGGGTCAAAGTCGGGATCGTTGTCATTCAGACGGATGGAGGAGAATACGGGCTGGAAGTGTCGGCCGCTGCCGTCGTAAATGCTGTGCGGCAGTCCGTTGTCGTCGTAACAGAGGCGGATATGGCGGCCGTTTCGGTCGAGTTGGGCGACCAGTTGGTAAATGCCGCAGCCGGAATCGACTTCGGCAAACAGCAGCCGTGCGCCGCCGTCGGGGGAGGTGATTTGGTAGAGGTCGTCTGAAA
>JUNU01000228.1 GCA_001067655.1 Neisseria lactamica | reverse complement strand
CTGCGACCAAATCGGCATCCCAAGAGAAATGACCGATAAGGACGGCAACCTCTTATGGTTCGGCAACTATACCGGCTGGGGTCGTCTGAAAGAGGAAACCAAGGTAACGGATAGCGCATACCAGCCCTTCCGCCTGCAAAACCAGTATGCCGACCGCGAGACGGGGCTGCATTACAACCTATTCAGGTATTATGCGCCTGATGCGGGTCGGTTTGTGAATCAAGACCCGATTGGGTTGTTGGGTGGTAGTAACTTATATCTATTTGCACCAAATATTCATAATTGGATTGATCCTTTGGGATGGGAAAAAGATTGGGTCAAATATGAAGAAAAAATTCGAAAATTATATCCTACACGTAGTAAAAGAAAATATAAAGGGAGTGATTGTGAAGGTGTAGCAGATGGGATTGCTAATGTTAATGGCAAAGAAACAGCTATTGAAGCTAAATATATAAATAAATGGAAAAATTCTGCATACAATCCGGAAAGTTTCTTTTCTAAATGTATTAAAAAAGATGGAACAGAAGAAGAAAGACTTATAGATCAAGCAAAAAGATATACAAAATGCTTTGACCAAGTTATATATCATACAAATAGTAAGGAATTTGTTGATCATTACTCAAAAGTTTTTGCAAAAGAAGGTTTAACAAATATTATTTTTATAATTACGAAAGCATAGGAATTGTTAAATGAAAAAAGTGAGTCATAAAATTAATGTAATAAAGCAAATAGAAAACACTGTTGATATAGTTGGTAATCATCCCAACCAAAATCCTGATAGAGTGTTTTTATATATTAATTATGATATACAAAGTTTTGAAGATTCATTTGATGAAATTTTTAGTATTCCTGAATTGGAATCGGAAGATTTTTGTTTGATTTCATCCAACTGTGAAATCACTTTACCTAATGGAGAAAAATTTTGTGGAATATCTTTCAAAAGTAACTCAAATAAAGAATTAATTCTTCAAAAGATTAAAAACCATTTTGAGAAAAAAGGATATCAATATGGGGTTATTAGAAACAATAATTTAATATTAAGTACAAAGAATGTAATTAATTTAGATGATTGTTCCGCTATCCTTTATGACTATGATTAATACTCAATGAACTTAGATAGCAAGCCGTAGCCTGCGTAGGCAGCTTGTATCTGGTACGCACGCAGTTTCTGCCTTTCAGACGACCTCAATCCTTTTTCGAGGTCGTCTGAACC
>JUNU01000227.1 GCA_001067655.1 Neisseria lactamica | reverse complement strand
GGTTCAGACGACCTCGAAAAAGGATTGAGGTCGTCTGAAAGGCAGAAACTGCGTACCAGATACAAGCAGCCTACGCAGGCTACGGCTTGCTACGAATATTACCGTAATTGCTTAATAAGACATTTATAAACTCCTCTCCAAACTCTCTTATTAATAATTTATCCATAGCCTTAAATCTTTCAATGTCTACGAACCAATCTCGATCCATCATATGGAATAACCTTATAGATTCTTTTTTTGAACTTTGAAATGCAAAAACACCCCAATTAACAGGTATATCCTGAACTGCAACCCAATTTAAATCAGTATCTGCCATAATAATCCCATTGTCATCATTAATGTCCACATAACCTATTATTCTTTTTATATATTTTAATAAATTATCATGCTTAAGAGTCCAGTTCTCTACAATAATATTAAAATCATAATCAAAAACATTAACTTGCTTATTAAAGCCACCTAAATCTAACAAGTCAGAAAAATATTCAAGAAACTCTGACTCCATTCCAAGCCCAAAATCAAAGAACAAAAAAGTATCATACTTTGGTATTAAAAAATTGTTGGGTAAAGAAAAATTCTGCCCAATAAAAATATCATTTATTTTTTTCATAAACATTTCCTTTGTAACTATTTTGTAAATCTAATTTTAACTTGCGGTTTGTTGGTATTTCGGAACATTGAGGGTGATGGCTGTCCGACTATTTTCCCACGCATACCCCTTTCAGTATTTTTGGATAAAAATTATAGGAAAGGTCATCTGAAAAGTAATTTCAGATGACCTTGATGTTTTGTTGGGTTTCGACCCAACTTACGCTTGCTGATGGTTGACCAACTTTCCTAGGCATACTTCCTCTGGTATTTTTGGATGAGAGTTATAGGGAAAGGTCGTCTGAAAATTGATTTCAGACGGCCTTGATGTGTTTTGTCGGAACTTGACATAATCTACGCAGGCTAATCATCTTCTATATATGGACTTGCTATAATAGTAACAATCCTGCTATTTTTCTCCCAAACTTGCAATCCTATTGTTTCAAATTCATAAACAAATTGTGGGATGCCATCCTCTTCAAAATCTAACTCATCTATTTTACCTATAAAATTGCTCTCAGTAATTATTTTAAACTGATCAATAGTTAATCCAATTAAATTAGTATCTTTGTAAAATAGTTCTTTATAGCAAAATATAGAATCAATTTTATTTTCTCTCACAGTAATAAAAAAACTACCATCTTGAGATTCATACTCACATACTCCAAATTCATTTGGTGGACTATATTTAAAAAATTGTAGGATAGAAATATATTTATCAACACTTTCTCCAAACTTAAATGGACCTACAGATTTAAACGGGGATAGGTTTAATTTCATCGTTTTGCTCCTCTACTATGTTCTACACCTTTTGCTTTTCGTGCCGCAGTTTTCGTAATATTACTTATTTTTTTCTCCAAACTAAGCCTCTCTTTTCTAGGCATTCCAGGTTTAATCTGCTCTTGTAATTCCTTAATCCGTTTTTCAGCTGCTTTAAGTGATCTACCTCCATCTCCATGTTTCTCATTTTTAGAACTATCAGAATTTCTAGAACCTTTTTTCTGTTTCCTATTATCTTGCTCAACATCAGGATCATCATCAGGTGGCATAGGTGCACCTGCTCCTGCACCCGCTATACTAGTATCCGCACGAGTACATTTTCCACAGCCTTTTTTATTGGCGTTATTTTGAGCTATGGCAGGAGGGACAGGCTTGGTTGGTGTTTCTTCCTTTTTCTGTGGAGTATCTCCGCCCAGCATCAGTAGCAATCCCAAAGGAGTGTATCTCATAAATGTAGCAGCAGCACGAGTTATGATACCTTCTGATGCCGGGTTGGCGGGTAAGGGAATGTCAATGGCAGCCAAACCCAACGGGTCAATGGACATTTGTACATTTAGCGCAAACGTATACAGGTTATTGCCACCTCTCAACCCAATCGGATCCTGATTCACAAACCGACCTGCATTAGGCTCATAATACCTGAAGAAGTTGTAATGCAGCCCCGTTTCACGGTCGGCATAC
>JUNU01000226.1 GCA_001067655.1 Neisseria lactamica | reverse complement strand
GTACTGTCTGCGGCTTCGTCGCCTTGTCCTGATTTTTGTTAATCCACTATAACTTCATTCCTTCATGCGTTTGAAAAGAAGGCGAGACGGCGAAAAGCAAACCCATATCCTGCCGCTTCGTCAAATTTTTCATGATTTTAGGTATCGGTTGAGGGCTGATTTCTCTATAATCTTTTTCCGTTTTTTATAACTATATACGTCGTCTGAAAATGTCTGAAACCATTCAAAACCGCAAAATCAAATTCGCCTTAGTCGGCTGCGGCCGTATTTCCAACAACCATTTCGGCTCGTTTGAAGTGTTGCAAGAAGATTGCGAACTCGTTGCCGTGTGCGACATTGATCCTGCCGCGCTTGAGGCGGCGGTCAAGCGCACCGGCGCGAAAGGCTATGCCCGCTATACGGAAATGCTGGCAGAAACCGATGCCGACGTAATCGTCATCACCACGCCGTCCGGTTTGCATCCCGAGCAGGCGGTTGAGGCATTGGAAGCGAGTTTTCACGTCGTCACCGAAAAACCAATGGCAACCTGCTTTGCCGATGGCGAACGCATGGTTCAAGCCGCCGACAAAGCGGGCAAACGCTTGTTTGTCGTGAAACAAAACCGTCTGAACGCCACGCTGCAACTGCTCAAACGTGCGGTCACGGAACAACGCTTCGGCAAAATCTATATGGTGCATTTGAATGTTTTTTGGACGCGCCCGCAGTCGTATTACGAGCAAGGAGGCGGTTGGCGCGGCACTTGGAAGCTGGACGGCGGCGCGTTCATGAACCAAGCCAGCCACTACGTCGATTTGATGGAATGGCTCATCGGCCCGGTGGCGGAAGTGCAGGCGATGATTGCGACCCACCGCAAAATTGAAGCCGAAGACACAGGCGTGATGAACCTCCGTTGGCGCGATGGCACACTCGGTTCGATGGCAGTGACCATGTGTACTTATCCGAAAAACCTCGAAGGCTCGATTACCATTTTGGGCGAAACCGGCACGGTACGCATCGGCGGCATGGCGGTGAACGAAATTCAGGAATGGAATTTTGCCGACGAGCGCGATTACGACGAACAGGTCAAAACCGCCAATTACGAAACCACGTCGGTGTACGGTTTCGGGCATCCGCTGTATTATCGGAATGTTGTCGATGTGTTGCGCGGCAAGGCCGAGCCTGTTGTCGACGGGCGCGAAGGCTTGAAATCGCTGGAGCTGATTAACGCCGCCTACCTTTCTGCACACAACCGTCAAACGGTTTCGCTGCCGCTGGTGTTGCAAACGTTGCGAACGTTTGACCATTCTGATTGTCCGAAAGGAAGCCCCTTCCATACTCAATCAAAGGAATCATCATGATACTGACCCGCGAACAAGCCCTCGAAATTTTCAAACGCCGCGTTTCCGTCCGCTACTACGACCCTGCGCGCAAAATCAGTGCCGAAGATTTTGCCGCCATCCTTGATTTCGGCCGCCTTTCGCCCAGCTCCGTCGGCTGCGAGCCGTGGCAGTTTGTGGTCGTGCAGAACGCGGCATTGCGCGAAAAAATCAAACCCTTCGCTTGGGGGATGCAGGCTTCTATTTCGGATGCCAGCCACGTCGTTTTCCTGTTGGCACGAAAACACGCCCGCTACGACAGCCCCGCTTTTGAAGAACTGATGGACAGACGCGGTCTGAGCGCCGAAGAGAGGGCGGGCGCATTTGAACGCTACCGCCGTTTCCAAACCCACGATATGCCCATCGCCGACGACGAACGCGCCCTGTTTGACTGGGCAAGCAAGCAAACCTACATCGCGCTGGGCAATATGCTCACCGGCGCGGCGATGCTCGGCATCGATTCTTGCGCCATCGAAGGCATGGAGTATGCCGAAGTGGAAAAAATCCTTGCCGAAGCCGGATTGCTCGATCCTCAGAATTACGGCTTATCCGTCGCCGAAACCTTCGGCTACCGTGTGCGCGACATTAACCCGAAACCGCGCCGCGATGCGTCAGAAACAGTGATTTGGGCGGAGTAGGGCGCGTAGCCGGATTTCAATGAAATAGGTCGTCTGAAAGTGTTGTTTGACTTCGGTGAAGTGATACTTTCAGACGACCTTTTATTTGGCGGGATGATTTTAATAACGGCGTTTATCCGTTGATGTCTTCCAGCGTCCTACCTTTGGTTTCTTCGCCCAATATCAAGACGACGGCGACAATCAGCAGCATGACCAGCGCGAACATCATGAAAATATTGCAAAATCCGATGCTACTGCTGCCCGCGCATCCGATTGCGACCGCCCATATTCGACAAAATCGTTAACGTTCGCGGCATTACATCCATTGTTGTAATGTTCGAAATGTCGAATTTTAAAATCTGACCTGCATCAGCTTATTTTTGTTCGTTGTTGTCAGAATCTTTGTAAAAATCCCAAAATTCTGTGTAATTGTCGCGAGGAATGTCCGATAAATCGGCACGGTAAAGGCTGCGGACAACCCGATTACATGAAATAGTTTTTGATTTTCTTTCATGTCGGTCGGTTAGATAGGAATGTACGATGGTTGCAGGTTGTGAAGAGGTGTTTTTGTAATCCGTGATTTGATACATATTATCGGTGCTGTCGTTGTTTTGTACCAATAAGCTGATGGAATGAGTGCCTATGTAACTTTGCAATGCTGATGTGGCAGCAGTGTCCGACAATATTTGTCCGTTGCCGGAAAGTATCAGACGGCTGCCGTGGCGGTTTAGTTCGTAATGGTCTTTGCCTGCATGACAGGAAAACATGATTTCGGCAGCAGTTGTTTGGCAATACAGTAGCGCAATGCAGATAAATAAGGGTCTCATAGAGTTGTCTTTTCTTGAAATGATGGGGAAATGCTAATGCGAATCAGCTTGTGTCCTGAAAATCCAAAGTGTATGTTTGAATTGACTGGAAATTTTTACATAAAAAGCCATTCTGAAAACCAAATATCCCGTTTTCAGACGACCTTTGCTGATTTTGGACTGTTGATACGGTTGTTTAAGAGCTGATGTCCTCCAGCGTCCTGCCTTTGGTTTCTTCGCCCAATATCAACACGACGGCGACAATCAACAACATAACCAGCGCGAACATCATGAAAATATTGCTGAACCCGCTGCTACCGCCAATCATGGCGGCAACCGCCATAGGCGCAAGAATGCCGCCGATACGTCCGATTGCGCCCGCCCAGCCGGAGGCGAAGGCACGGAAGCGGAGGGGGTAGAGTTCGGGTGTGTAGGTGTATAAAACGCCCCATGCGCCGAGGTTGAAGAACGACATCAGGCTGCCCCATGCCATGACTTCGGCGGCGCTGCTGCTTTGCCCGAAAAACCACGCGCAGACGGCGCAGGCGGCGAGAAAGCCCGCCAAAGTCGCTTTGCGCCCGATTTTTTCCACCAATGCCGCCGCCGCAATGTAGCCGGGCAGTTGCGCGACTATCATCACCAGCACATATTCAAAGGTTTTAACCACCGTATTGCCTTGTTCGACCAAGAGTTTCGGCAGCCAAGTAAAAATGCCGTAATAGGAAAAGACTATGCCGAACCAAACCAGCCACAGCATCAGAGTGCGCCGTGCGAAAGGCTGTTGCCATAGTTGTATGAAACGGATGCGCTGTTTTTCCTTTTGCGGCGGTGCTACGGCCGTTGCGGCGGGCGTAATTCCCGCTTCCTCTTCCAAGCGGCTGACCAGCCGGTGCGCTTCGTCCGTTTTGCCTTGCGAGAGCAGGTAGGGTACGGATTCGGGTATGAATTTCAACACCAGCGGGATATACAAAATCGGCAGCGCGCCGATTAAAAACGCGCTGTGCCAGCCGAATTTTGGGATAAAGAAATAGGAAGCGAGTGCTGCGGCAAGCCAGCCCAGCCCCCAAAAACTTTCCAGCAACACGATAAAGCGTCCGCGTACTTTCGGCGGGGCGTATTCGCTGACCAAAGATACTGCGACGGGAAGCTGTCCGCCCAGTCCTACGCCGACGAAGAAGCGGAAAAATAAAAGTGCGGACAGGTTGGGTGCAAACGCGCATAAGCCTGTTGCCACGCTGTATACCGCCATCGTCCCGGCAAAAACGGTTTTCCTGCCGAAGCGGTCGGCAAACCAGCCGCTGATAACCGCACCCAATGCCATGCCGACAAAAGAGATGCTGACAATCCAGCCCAATTGCGCAGGTGCAAGCGACCAGTCTTTGCCCAGCTCGGGCAGGATGAACGACACCAGCCCGGTATCCATCGCGTCAAACAGCCAGCCGATACCGACCAGCACCAAAAGCCTGTAATGAAACTTGCTCGGCGGCAAGTTTTGAAGGCGGGTAAGGATATCCATCGTACTTTCCTTTGCTTTTTTGTTTTGATGTTGTGGGTTAACGTAGAGCCGCTTCTTTCTAGGGTTTGCTGCCTCCTGTTCATCCGTCAGAATGCAGCTTCATCCGTCAGAATGCAGCTTGCCTGATAACGAAAAGGTCGTCTGAAAACCCGAAATCCGTTTTCAGACGACCTGTCTTCATTTTTTCCAATAAGCCGGTGTCAGCAAAATCAACACCGTAAAAATTTCCAAGCGACCCAGCAGCATGACAGCCGAACACAGCCATTTTTGCACATCGCTCAATACCGCATAGCTGCCTGCCGGTCCTACTTCGCCCAAGCCCGGTCCCGCATTGGTAATGCACGCGATGACGGCGGTGAAGGCGGAGATAAACTCCATCCCGCTTGCCATCAGCAAAAAGCTGAACACAATTGTGGTCATGAAATAAATCGAAATAAACGCCATGACCGTCAACGCCATACGGTCGGGAATCATGCGTCCGTTTACCTTGACCGTGCGCACTGCTTTCGGGTGCAGCAGAATCATCATCTCGCGCAGGCTGAATTTGAACAAGACCAACGCCCGCACGTTTTTAATGCCGCCGCCCATAGAGCCTGAGCTTGCCAACAGGTTGGACAGGAAAAACATCCACAGCGACACGATCAGCGGCCATTGCGCAAAATCCGTGTTGGAAAAACCGCTTGCCAGTCCGATGGAGACAAAGTTGAAGCTCACAAAACGCAGCGAATCTCCAAAGGTTGCATAAAAATCCTTCTGCCACAGATACACCGCCGACATCAAAATACTCACCGCCAGCAGCGACAGCAGTACGCGGCATTCCTCGTCCCGCCAATAAGATTTGAGCGAGCGTCGTGTCAGCGCCGTGAAATGCGTGGCGAAATTCACACCGCCCCAGAGCGTGAAAAACATAATCGCCCATTCGACGGTCAGCGAATCAAAATAAGCGATGCTGGCATCGTGTGTCGAAAAACCGCCCAGCGACACCGCCGACATTGCGTGGCAAAGCGCGTCAAACCAGCTCATCCCCGCAAAATGCAGCGTCAGAAAAGCCGCCGTCGTCGTCATCGTATAGAAGAACCACAGCTTTTTTGCCACCTGCGAAATGCGCGGTGCCATCTTGCTTTCTTTGTCCATCCCCGGAATTTCAGCCTTGAAGAGCTGCGTTCCGCCCACGCCCAACATCGGCAGAATTGCCACCGCCAGCACGATGATACCCATGCCGCCCAGCCAGTTGAGCATATGCCGCCAAAAATTTATCGACGGAGCCAGCGTGTCCAAGCTCGTCATGACCGTCGCGCCGGTCGTCGTCAGCCCCGACATCGCCTCAAAAAACGCATCGGTAAAACTGATGCCCGGGATGTGAATATAAATCGGCATCGCCGCCACCAGCGCAAACGCCAGCCACAACATCAAAACCAACGTAAATCCGTCGCGCGGGCGCAGCTCGCGGCGGAAATGGAAGGTCATCAGCCAAACCGCGCAAGAGGTCAGCGTCGTTGCCAAAGCCGTGTAGGCAAACGCCGGAAACGCGTTGTCCAGAAAAAAATACGACATCAGCGTTGGTACTGCGAGCAACATTGAAAATAGCAGCCCCAGTCTGGACAAAACGTGGACAATAGGAAGAAACTTATACATATCAATCTTAAATAGGGGTCGTCTGAACGGCGTAATATAGTAGATTAACTTTAAACCAGTACGGCGTTGACTCGCCTTAGCTCAAAGAGAACGATTCTCTAAGGTGCTGAAGCACCAAGTGAAT
>JUNU01000225.1 GCA_001067655.1 Neisseria lactamica | reverse complement strand
TAGTGGATTAAATTTAAATTAGGACAAGGCGACGAAGCCGCAGACAGTACAGATGGTACGGCAAGGCGAGGCAACGCCGTACTGGTTTAAAGTTAATCCACTATATCTGTTTTTTTACAGAAAAAGCGTTCTAAAGAAATTAGGTTTTGAATTGGAGAAAGTAAATGGAAAAGTTGTTGGTTGGAGCAATTGGGATTATTTTGCTTTTGATAGGTGCTTCAAGTATGTCACATCCACTTGAAAAAAATATTCCATATAATGATTTGACCGTTAAGTACTATTTAGGAATGAGTTTCCCTAAGTATAATCATCCTGCAAAATTGTATAATGAGATTAATTTGGATAAAGTAGATGAAATTAGAAAAAGCAAGGAAATTATATCTTATTATGTCGGATTTTATAGAGATGAAAAATTAATTAAATTTGATAAATATATTAATAACAACAAAATAATGGGTTTTACCTATGAGTATGATGAAAGAGGAAGTATGATAAAAACATATCGAAATAACATTGAATAAAACATGCAGACAGGGGGGCGTCCAATAAAATTGTAAGGTCGTCTGAAAATTAGTTTTCAGGCGACTTTCTTTTTATGCTGCCGAAAACGTGCTTCTACATTAACTGACTTCCACCCCCCCCACACACCGCCTTCAATGGTTATGCTTTTTCAATTTTATGGCTTATTTCAAAGCCGTTTTCCAGTCCAAACCGCCGAGGGAAGGGACTTGGGTGATGCTGTGGTCGGCAAGGTTGATGGCGGTCAGTTCGCCGCCCCAAAGTGCGCCGGTGTCGAGGGAGAGGATGTTGTCGGTGTTCATAAAGCCCAGCGAAGACCAGTGTCCGAAGACGATGGTGTGACTGAGGTTTTGCCTGTTTGGGGCTTTAAACCAAGGGCGCAGGTTCGAGGGCATTTTTTTGAGGGTGGATTTGTAGTCGTAGTCGAGTTCGTTTTTCAGCGTCAGCGCACGCATTCGGGTGAAGACGTTGACAATCATGCGCAGGCGGTCGTAGCCGGTCAGCTCGTCGCTCCATTCGGCGGGTTTGTTGCCGTACATTTTGGAGAAAAACTTTTTGTATTTTTTGCCGCGCAGCTCGGCTTCGGTTTCGCTGGCGAGCAATTCGGCGCGGGCTATCGTCCATTGGGGCAGGATGCCGGCGTGGACCATAACATGGCGCACGCCTTTGATGAGCAGGGGCTGGAAACGCACCCAGTCGAGCATTTTTTTGCTGTCGGGGTGGGTGAGGATGGGGGTGATGGTGTCGCTGCGTTTGACCGTGCCTTCGCCGCAGCCGACGGCGAGCAGGTGCAGGTCGTGGTTGCCGAGGACCATACGGACGCTGCTTTCGTGTTCCATGCAGAATTGGAGGACTTCGAGGGATTTGGGGCCGCGGTTGACGATGTCGCCGACGAGCCAAAGGGTGTCTGTGCCGTGGTTGAAGTTGATTTTGTCGAGCAGAAGGGTGAATTCGTCGAAGCAGCCTTGAATATCGCCGATTGCGTAGTGTGCCATTGTTGTTATTGTCCGATAGTGTGTGGTGTTTCAGACGACCTTTGGCTTGTGGGAGGTCGTCTGAAAACGGATTGCGTGTCTTATGCGTTCAGTACCAGCACGGCTTCGGCTTCGACCTGCACGCCTTTGGGCAGGGAAGCGACACCGACGGCGGCGCGGGCGGGGAAGGGTTCTTGGATGAACTCTGCCATGACTTCGTTGAAGACGGCGAAGTTGGCAAGGTCGGTCAGGTAGGCGTTGAGTTTGACGATGTCGCCCAGCGAGCCGCCAGCGGCTTCGGCAACGGCTTGCAGGTTTTTAAAGACTTGGCGGGCTTCGGTGCGGAAGTCGCCGTTGCCGACAACGGTCATGGTGGCGGGATCGAGGGGGATTTGACCGCTCATGTAAACGGTGTCGCCCGCGCGCACGGCTTGGCTGTATGCGCCGATGGCGGCAGGGGCTTTGTCGGTGTGGATGATGGTTTTGGACATGATTTTCTCCTGTTGTCGGGGTCGTCTGAAAGATGGAAGCTTTGATGAAAACGGTGTCGATTATCGTATAAAACCGAGTGATTGTGTAGGGTATGGATATTTTCAGACGACCTTTGGTGAAATAAATTTGAATGAGAATAGAATTATAGTGGATTAACTTTAAACCAGTACGGCGTTGCCTCGCCTTAGCTCAAA
>JUNU01000224.1 GCA_001067655.1 Neisseria lactamica | reverse complement strand
CTGTACTGTTTGCGGCTTCGTCGCCTTGTCCTGATTTAAAGTTAATCCACTATATAAAATAAGGTCGTCTGAAAACGTTGTTTTGTTTCAGACGACTTTTGATTTTAATCCGATAAATTTTACTTCCTGCGGACCCCCTTTCCCCGAAAATAAACCGCAACCGTGCACAAGGCTGCGCCTGCGCTCAGGCAGCCGAACCAGCTTGTGCTGGCGGCGGCGGGATGAGGCGAAGCGAGTGCGGTGACAAGGGCGGCGGCGAGGAGGGTTACGCCGGCGAGGCGCAGGCGGGCGGGGTGTTGGACGGGTCGTCCGAGCATGGTTTTGGCGTGGGGCGTTTGCGAGAGCATGAGGCAGAAAAAGCCGCCGGAGCAGAGGGAAAACATCAGGAAATACAGCATGGTCATTGCGCCTTTTCGATGCGGCGGGCGATGAGGAAGAATATTGCCGCAAATGTCAGGAAACACAGTTCCACCGTCCAATAGAGCGTGTCCCCCGACCGAATTGACAGCCAGAGAGGCCGTCCGACATAAATATCCAAGAGCGGGATAAGGGTGCACAGTGCGGCGGCGGCGTAAAACAGGCCGCGCCATTTGATATACGCGGGGTAGGGGAAGAAGGCGGCAACCGCAGCGGCGGCCCAGACGGTAAAGAGGCTTTGCGCTTCCCAAATTTCACGCCCGTCCCAGTCTGCGGGCAGCAGGCGGTTGGTGCAGAAAAAGGCGGTGCAGGCGAGCGGGAAGCCGGCGAACACGGCGATGTTGATGCGCTCCGCCCACGCAATCCCGCGCAGGGGCGGCTGTTTGCGATTGCGCCGCTTCATCGGCCACATTACCGCGCCCGTCGCAATCATACCGCAACCCGCCATACCGCTGAAGAAATAAAGCCAGAGCGTCGGATAGTCGGCAAAGCCCGCCGTATGCAGGCTGTAGAGCGAAGAGTAGGCCTGTTCGAAGCCGCCGTAGGCATCTTTGCGATACACCTGCGCCCCGTCGCGCAAACGTACCGCCACCGACAAATCAGGGTTCGAGCCGATGCTTCTTTTGTCGAAATAATCCGCCGACAACACTGCTTCTTTGCGGTCGGGGTCGGTGATGGTCAAGTTGATTTCCGCGTCCGTCCCATTTGGGCGCAACTTTTGCACCGTCGGATACCAATCCGCCATCTTCCGCTGCTCTCCCGCGTTTTCAGACGACCTCGGCACATAGGCGGAGCGCGCCTCGAATTCTTCATCCGACAATTCCGCCGCCGTTTGGCTGTAGATCATCACCGTATGCGAAGTCAGCAAGAGGCCGCTGTAAACAATCATCACATGAAACGGCAGCGGCAGCACGCCCAGCAGGTTGTGCGCGTCCAGCCAGCTTCTGAGTTTTTTGCCTGCGCGGAAAGTGAAAAACTCCGCCAGAATCTTTTTATGCACAATCACGCCGCTGATTACCGCCGCCAGCGCGACCACCGCGGCCGCAGCCGTCAGCCAGTAACCGCCGTATTCCGCCGCCGCGAGGTTGCTGTGGATGGAAACCAGATAACCCGCCCCCGCCGTTTCGCGCGGTTTGGACTGCGGCGCGTCAGGATAAGGGCTGATGGTGGTATAGGACGCCTCTTCGGCCCCGCGTTCCGTCCAGCCCAAATCCAAGTACGGCGAACGTTCGGTCGGCAGAGAAACCGACCATTCTGCCGCATTCGGCGCATGGCGGCGCAGATAATCCAGGGCGGTCGCCAGCGAAACCTGTTCGTCCGGCAGGCCGTCTGAAAACGGCAGCTCCGGCTGCATCCATACATCCAGTTCGGCACGGAAAAACGCAATGCTTCCCGCAAGGAATATTACGAACAAAACCCACGAACAGATCAGCCCCGTCCATGTGTGGATTTCTGCCATTACCTTGCGAAGCCCCGCCTCCTTAGCCATGCGGCAGCCCCCCTGCCGCCGAAAGCAGCAACACCGACAGCGACAGCACGCAAAACACCGTCCGCAGCCGCCGCGCCGCCAACGCCCACAGAAATACCAGCGGCAGCAGCATGATGCCTAGGAGGGTGCCGCCGTAAACGGCATTGTTCGACCCGCCTGCATAAAGCGGAACCGTACCCGCCGCCAGCGCGGATACCCAGTAGCTTCCGGCCGAAGCCAGCACAATCCGCGCCGCGATGTGCAGCGGGCGTGGCAGGATGGGATTCATATGGTTTTCCTTGGAATATTTGTTACTTTTATTCGATTGTGTGTTTTTCAGACGACCTTTAGAAATGACAGGTTTCAGACAGCCTTTGCAGAGTACGGGAACCTCACGACCGTCATTCCCGTGAAAACGGGAATCCAGACCTTTGGAGTTTCAGGAATCTCTAAAAATCGCCGAATCCCAAAGATTCCTAGATTTCCGCCTGCGCGGGAATGACGGATTATATAGTGGATTAACTTTAAACCAGTACGGCGTTGCCTCGCCTTAGCTCAAA
>JUNU01000018.1 GCA_001067655.1 Neisseria lactamica | reverse complement strand
AGTACGGCAAGGCAAGGCAACGCCGTACTGGTTTAAAGTTAATCCACTATATTTTTTTCTGATCTACAAGCAAAAAAGCATGCCTAAATTTCAGCGAAACTTCCGACCCTGCATTCCATCGATTTACCCATTCAATCTATATTGATTAAGTAAAAATAACATTATAGAATATTCACTCTTTTTAACATTTCATCTTGGGTACCCATCATGTCCGCCAAACGCTTCCTCATTGCCGCCTTCTTGTCCGCTTCCGCATTCGCCGGTGCCGATGTTCACATTGATGAAAGCATCCCCTATCGCGATAAAGAAGAGATTGATAACCGCATCGTATCCGAGTGTTTAGAAGTCGGCAGCATCATGTCCGAATCCTTGCGGGAAAGCGCGGCAAAAAGCGGGGTGACCGTCGTTCGCGATGGTCTGAAACAAGACACTTACGCAGACATCGCCATTACTTCCGCCATGAGCGCAGGCAATGCCTTTGTAGGACACGCCAAGGGCATGGCTGTTTCTGTGACTTTGTATATTGACGGCAAACAAGTCAAAAAAACCACATTCTCCCGCAATTCTATGGGCGGCATGTTTGGCGGTTTTAAAGGTTCTTGTTCCGTCCTGAACCGGACGGCCAAAGTTTTGGGTACGGATTTGGCCAAATGGATTATCCAAGAACAGAAAAACGCTCAGGCTAAATAAAGCGTTTAATCAAAAGATTGGTTTGCAAACTCCGCTTCTGCCGTCAAAACCAGTGATAGCGGGGTATCGGTCACACGCTGAGACCTTTGCAAAATTCCCCAAAATCCCCTAAATTCCCACCAAGACATTTA
>JUNU01000223.1 GCA_001067655.1 Neisseria lactamica | reverse complement strand
AAATGTCTTGGTGGGAATTTAGGGGATTTTGGGGAATTTTGCAAAGGTCTCATTCTGCTTGCGTGAGGGTAGGCTACGGTGGGAATCTATTTTTCGATAATAGAAATCTCGCAACAAAAATCTTAAAAATCATCCAAACAAACCTCATCCCATCAATAGATTCCCGCCTGCGCGAGAATGACGACGGCGGGGTGTTCGGCGTAGTTTGATGATGAACGGGGTCGTCTGAAATTCCATAAATCGTAATTTTCAGACGACCTCTTTGATTTATCAGCAACTTTGTTCCTTCCCCCGTCTGGCGGGGGAAGGCTAGGATGGGGGTGGCTTTTTTGTTTGGG
>JUNU01000222.1 GCA_001067655.1 Neisseria lactamica | reverse complement strand
TTCGGCGCGGACGAGTTGGTTTTCTAAATCGTATTGGTAATATTGGTTTTCGCCATTGGGCGGCTGGCGGTAGATCAGGTTGCCCAGTGCGTCGTAGGTGTATTCGATGCCGTTGTATTCTTTAAGGCGGTTGCCGCCGGTAAGGTTGGGGTTGGCAGGGGATTTCAGACGACCTTGAGTTTGGGGTCGTCTGAAATCGGAGCGGTCGTTTTGCCCTCTCCCCAGCCCTCTCC
>JUNU01000221.1 GCA_001067655.1 Neisseria lactamica | reverse complement strand
GTCAATCACTTTTTATACACAATTTCGCATTGGTTTGTTTTGCTTATAGATTTTTCCCATAAAGGCTTTGAAATTTTTTATTTTTATAACTAATTGATTTTATTGTATTTTATTTGACTATTTTTTAAGCAGAGAAAGGCTTGGGTTGTTCCAAAAGCAAAAATTCCGATTACCCAAAGCTTATCAACAAACTTATCCACAGAGTTTGTGTATAGATTAGTGTCGTCTGAAACCATACCGTTCGATAGGTTTTTAAAAGCCCGTAAGGCGGTCTTTCTGTTAAGATGATGCCTTCGTTTTTTTCATCCCATCCTATCTATGTCCGCACACGAATTACACCTGCTTTCCCGCGCCAAAATGTTCAACGGCCATCAAGAGCAATACCGCTGCTTTTCCGAAACCTGCCAAACCGATATGACTTTCGGCATCTACCTGCCGCCGCAGGTATTGAAAGGCTATCCCGCGCCGGTCTTGTATTTCTTGTCGGGGTTGCACGGCGACGGCTCGGAACTGATACGCCAAACCGGCATCCAGCGTTTTGCCGCGCAATGGAACATCATCGTCGTTTTCCCCGACACCTCACCGCGCGGCAGCCATATCAGCGACAGCGCGAACGAATTTATCGGACAAGGCGCGGGATTTTACCTCGATGCGACCGAACGGCCGTGGGCGGCGCATTATCAAATGTACAGCCATATCAGCCGCGAATTGCCCGAGTGGGTGGAGCGGCATTTCCCCGCCACTCAAGAACGCAGTATCGCAGGTTTCAGCATGGGCGGACACGGCGCGCTTTCCATCGCCCTGAAAAATCCGGAACGCTATGCCGCCGTTTCCGCATTCGCCCCCTTGTGCCATCCGACTGCCAGCCGGGGCGGAAAGCAGGCGTTTGCCGCCTATCTGGGCGCGGAATCGAATGCTTGGCAGGCTTACGACAGCACATCGCTCGTTCAGACGACCTCACGCAAGCTGCCGATATTCATCGACCAAGGCGGCACCGATCCGCTGTTCCCCGACGAACTGCAACCCGAAGCCTTCGTCAATGCCGCCCGCGCCAACGGCTTCAACGTGCAATATAAAGTCCGCCCCGGTTATGGACACGATTATTTCTTCATCGCCAGCTTTATCGACTCGCATATCGAGTTTCACGCTGAGGCATTGGGTTTGTAAATCCGCCATCTATAGTGGATTAACTTTAAACCAGTACGGCGTTGCCTCGCCTTAGCTCAAA
>JUNU01000220.1 GCA_001067655.1 Neisseria lactamica | reverse complement strand
AATAGTACGGCAAGGCGAGGCAACGCCGTACTGGTTTAAATTTAATCCACTATAGAGTCGGCTTCGAGTCAGAAGCAAATAGCAAAAGGTCGTCTGAAAACCTAAAAATGAGGTTTTCAGACGACCTTTTTTAAAGATTACACCTTACAAATCAAATTCAGCCACGACCGGCGCATGGTCGCTGGGGCGTTCTTGCGCGCGTGCGTCCAAATCGACATAAACGTCTTTCAACACGGCGGACAGTGCTGGGCTGATAAGCTGATGGTCGATGCGCAGTCCGAGTTTGCGTTGGAACATCGCGCCGCGATAGTCAAACCAAGTGTAAAACGCGCCTTCAGGGTGGATTTGGCGCAGGCTGTCGGTCAAGCCCAAATCCAACAGATTTTTGAACCATTGTCTCTCGATGGATGAGCAGTGGATTTTTTCATGCCATTTTTCAGGATCGTAGCAGTCGGCATCGGCGGGTGCGATATTGAAGTCGCCGAGCAAGACCAGTTTTTCGTGGCGCGTCATTTCGTCGCGGACAAATTCAGTCAAAGCGGCAAACCATTGTTCTTTATATTGGAATTTTGGGCTGTCGAGGGCTTCTCCGTTGACGCAATAGACATTGACGACGCGCACGCCGTTGACGGTTGCGGCGATGACGCGGCGTTGCGGGTCATCGGGCAGGGCGGGCAGACCGACGTGTACGTCTTGCGGTTCGTTGCGGCTGATGATGGCGACGCCGTTGTAGGTTTTTTGCCCGCTCCAAACGCTGTGCCAGCCCATCATTTGCAGGGCGGCGGCGGGAAATTTGTCTTGGTCGAGCTTAAGCTCTTGCAAAACAAGGACATCGGGTTGATGGTCGGCAAGCCAGTTTTGTACCTGCGGCAGGCGCACGTTGAGGGAATTGACGTTCCAAGTGGTGATTTTCATGCGGATTCCGTGTGTGAGGGTCGTCTGAAAAGCGTTTCAGGCTTTTCGGGCAGAATAAGGACAAAACAAAAGCGGTTCATGCAAAACCGCTTTTGTGTGTTAAACGGGACTGTATTGTAACATCAGAGGATTTTGGCGGCTGCCGGTTTTGAAACAAAAATCCGTTTGAGAAAACAACGCTCAACAGCCCTTAGGCTGCTTTACGGTTTTCCAAATGGCGCAGCGTATTGAGAATGGCGGCGGCTTCTTCGGATACCAGTCGGTATTCGATGATGCGGTGGTAGCGGGTGAAATCGATCAAGCCTTCGGAGCGCAGGCGCGCGAGATGGTTGGAAACAGCAGTCGCAGGCTGTCCGAGTGCTTCGGACAATTCGGCGATGCTGCGTTCGCTGTCCAACAGCATGAACAAAATGGTCATGCGGTCAGGGTTGGCGATGAGTTTGAGAAGGGAAGAGAGACGTTTGGTTTCCATAGTGAGGCTTTCTTTATCAGTAAGATTGGTTTTTAGGGGCTGAAACGGTAGGGCAAAATGAGTTTGATTCTTTTTGCGTTTGTCCGTAAATTCAACCATTTATATCGGGTAAGTATAAAGCAAGCAGTGTGAAAAAGGAGTATGTCCGTTAAAATTTATCGTAAATAATTGTTGTTTCGCCGGCTTTTGAGGCAGTAACTGAATCGGGTGAATATGTTTTTGGAATGTGGATAGGGATTCTTATTTATTTTTGTGTTTATAGAAACTAAAGAAACTATTTCTATACAAAGCGTTAGGGAAGTGCTGTGTACGAAAACCGTGATGGAGGTTTTAAAATATCGGACAGGTCGTCTGAAAACACAGGCTGGATGGGATTGTCGGGGAGTGTGATATTTTGCCGACACTTAAAATAGAAGTGACGGATTTATGTTGCAGATTATTTTGGTAGCAAGATGAAGGTTTGGGATGTTCGCGCGTCGGTTTGGGGTTAGGTAAATGACATATGCTTAATGTTGAATAATCAGGAGATTTTTTGGATTGGCAAGCGGAAGGGAGATAAACGGGCAGTCAAGGTCAGCCTGAAGAATGTCAGCCTCAAAAAATGATAAACGGTGTAAATTTTATACAAATGGTATTTTTTATTGTAAATAATATAAATTGCGTTATAATCATAAAAAATTACATTAGCATTATAAATAAGCTAATACATTATAAAAAATAACATTTTTGCCGTCTGTATGGGGTATGGGGAGTGCTGTTCATGCAGGAGCGGCAGTATTTGCGGGAAAATATCATTTATGGATACCGACTTTCTGTCTTCAGGCGGTCTTGCGCTGACGGGTTGTGCAGCGGCATTTGTGCTGGCAACCTGCCTGTCTAAAAATACGCCTGTCAAACAATTTATCAGCCGTTTTGCCGTCAATGTCCGTGCGGATTGCAGCTTGGACGAATCTGTCTATCATGAGTTTCGCGGCTTAGATATTTATCGGGACGGGCAGCATGAACAGATTGATTATGTTTATGTATCCTGTTTCGGAATTTTCGTGGTTACCACGCCGAATCATCAAGGCAGGATTTGGGGCGACGACGGCAACGGGATGTGGACGCATAAGTTTCACAAAAGCAAAACGCTGTTTCCCAACCCTTTGTTGAAAAACCAGCAATATATTAGGATTTTGGCTGAAAAACTCCATTTGCCGACGCGTGTGTTTTCTTCGGTGGTGGTTTTTCCGGGTAATTGCCAATTCCAAACCATGATGCCGGATAATGTTACGGAAGACTCTGATTTTGCCGAATATATTTCACAATATACAGAAGTCGTGCTGATGCCCGAAGAAGTCAAGCAAATCAGGGAAGTGCTGGAAGGCTATGAATTTGATTTGGTTTTCAACCGGCAGAGGTTTGAATCGCATGTATGAACAGGGTGGGGCGGTTTGGACGGATTGGGCATAATCGGTTTTTATGTATTGCAGATTACCTACTTCATCAACCTTCCCCCTAAAAGAACAAAACGTCGTCTGAATCGTTTTCAGACGACGTTTTTCTTCAGATGTTTTTAAGGTTCCGAACGTCCCAAAACCATTGCATCACCGTAGCTGAAAAAACGGTATTCATGTTCGACCGCATGGCGGTACACCGCGCGGATGTGCTCCATACCTGAAAACGCGCTGACGAGCATCAAAAGCGTGGATTTGGGCAGGTGGAAATTGGTAATCAGGCGGTCGATGACGCGGAAGCGGTAGCCGGGCGTAATGAAAATATCGGTGTCGCCTTGTCCCGCTTTCAGACGACCTGTCTCGCGTGCGGCGGATTCGAGGGCGCGCATAGAAGTGGTGCCGACTGCCCAAACCTTGTTTCCGCGCGTATGGGCGGCTTCGATGGCGGCGACGGTTTCGGTCGGCACGTCAAACCACTCGCTGTGCATTTTGTGTTCTTCAATTTTGTCCACACGTACGGGCTGGAACGTTCCCGCGCCGACGTGCAGGGTGACTTCCGCCGTTTCCACGCCTTTGGCTTTCAGACGGCCTAAAAGCTCGTCTGTAAAATGCAAACCCGCCGTCGGCGCCGCGACCGCGCCCTGATGTTTGGCATAGACGGTTTGATAGCGCGTGTCGTCATCTGCGCCGGCAGCGCGTTCGATATAAGGCGGCAGCGGCAAATGGCCGTTTTGCTCCAGAAGCTCGTAAACGGTTTGCCCGCCTTCAAAGCGCAGGCAGAACAGTTCGTCCGCACGCTCAATCATGACGGCGCGAATATCGCCTTCGAAAATCAGCTTCGTGCCGGGCTTGGGCGATTTGGACGAACGGATATGCGCCAGCGCGGTGTGGTTGTCCAAAACGCGCTCTATCAGGGCTTCGATTTTGCCACCGCTCTCTTTTTGTCCGAACAGCCGCGCTTTCATGACTTTGGTGTTGTTGAACACTAAAACGTCGCCTGCCTCAATATAATCAGGCAAATCGCCGAACACGCGGTCTTTCAGCGGCAGATCGGGCTGCGCAACCAAAAGACGGCTGCTGCCGCGCACTTCGGGCGGGTGCTGGGCAATTAATCGGTCGGGCAGGGTGAAATCGAAATCAGAAATGTCCATAATCTTATTTTGATGCTTACAAATTTTGTCAGGCGGTCATTATACGCACTTTGGCTTTTTTCAGACGACCTTTTCCCTTCATAAACCAACAAATTAGAATAAACACTCATTGAAAAAATACGCATTCGGACGAATTCTCCGAATCTGCCCGTTTTGTTCAAAAACGGCCTTTTTTCGATATTTTGCTAGACATTTGTCAGCAAGTTCGGGAAAATAGTCAAATTCATTTACGGGGTTTCTGCTCCTGAGAACGCCCTTTTATGCAACAAAATACTGTCCGGTTTGCGCCGTTGCCGCAGGCCGGTTGTTTTCTGAAATATCCCGCAACAAACACGGCCGCTTCACAAAATTTCGGCCGTATCGTAAAGGAACGAAAATGGATTTGCGCAAATTAAAAAAACTGATTGATTTAGTAGAAGAATCAGGTATCGCCGAAATCGAAGTGACCGAAGGCGAGGAAAAAGTCCGCATCACCCGCGCCACCGCCGCTCCGGCTCCCGTTTATGCAGCGCCCGCCCAAGTAGCGGTGCCTGCCCCTGCACCCGCCGCCGCGCCTGCCGCAGCAGCAGCTCCCGCTCCCGCAGCCCCAGCCGCACGCGACCTGTCCAACGCGCAAAAATCGCCTATGGTCGGTACGTTCTACCGCGCGCCCGGCCCGAATGCCGCCGCCTTCGTCGAAGTCGGTCAGCAAGTCAAAGCCGGCGATACGCTGTGTATCATCGAAGCGATGAAGTTGATGAACGAAATCGAAGCCGAAAAATCCGGCACGGTTAAAGAAATTCTGGTGGAAAACGGTACGCCTGTGGAATTTGGCGAGCCGCTCTTCATCATCGAATAATTCGTTTTCAGACGACCTTCCGGATTGCGGGGAGGTCGTCTGAAATGCTTTCCAACTCAGGATTTCCACCATGCGCCTGCTGTTAGCCATCTTCCTGCCCTTCGCCGTATTCTTCACCATAGGCCGTCCGATTGCGGGCATCATCTGCCTGATTCTCCAATTCACCTTAATCGGCTGGATTCCTGCCGCCATGTGGGCGGTGTACGCGTTGAGCCAATACAAGACCGATGAAAAAATCCGCAATGCGTTGGGCAAAAGGTAACAAGCAGGTCGTCTGAAACCACAGGAAAGGTCATCATGCTGAAAAAAGTATTAATCGCCAACCGAGGCGAAATCGCGCTGCGCGTCCTGCGTGCCTGCCGTGAAATGGGCATCGCCACCGTCGCCGTGCATTCCGAAGCCGACAAAGACAGTCTGCACGTCAAACTTGCCGACGAATCCGTGTGCATCGGCCCTGCCGCTTCCGCACAAAGCTATCTCAATATCCCCGCCATCATCGCCGCCGCAGAAGTTACCGGCGCGGATGCCATCCACCCAGGCTACGGCTTCCTTGCCGAAAACGCCAATTTTGCCGAACAGGTCGAACAATCAGGCTTCATCTTCATCGGCCCCAAAGCCGAAACCATCCGCCTGATGGGCGACAAAGTTTCCGCCAAACACGCGATGATTGAAGCGGGCGTGCCTTGCGTTCCCGGTTCGGACGGCGCTCTGTCCGACGATCCCGCCGAAATTCTCAAAACTGCCGATAAAGTCGGTTATCCCGTGATTATCAAAGCATCGGGCGGCGGCGGCGGACGCGGTATGCGCGTGGTCGAGAAAAAAGAAGACCTGATCAAATCCGTCGAAATGACCAAAGCCGAAGCAGGCGCGGCGTTCGGCAACCCGATGGTCTATATGGAACGCTACCTGCAACGCCCGCGCCACGTCGAAATCCAAGTGCTTGCCGACGAACACGGCAACGCCATCTACCTTGCCGAGCGCGATTGCTCCATGCAGCGCCGCCACCAAAAAGTCATTGAAGAAGCACCCGCTCCCTTCATCGACGAAAAAGCCCGCGAAAAAATCGGCAAAGCCTGCACCGACGCCTGCAAACGCATCGGCTACCGTGGCGCAGGTACGTTTGAATTCCTGTATGAAAACGGCGAATTCTTCTTTATCGAAATGAACACCCGCGTCCAAGTCGAACACCCCGTTACCGAGCTGATTACCGGCGTGGACATCGTGCAGGAACAAATCCGCATTGCCGGCGGCCTGCCTTTGCAATACAAGCAAAAAGACATCCAAATCGAAGGCCATGCTTTCGAGTGCCGCATCAATGCCGAAGACCCGTACAACTTCATCCCCAGCCCCGGTCTGATTGAAAGCTGCCACCTGCCCGGCGGCTTCGGCATCCGCGTGGACAGCCATATTTACCAAGGCTACCGCATCCCGCCGTACTACGACAGCCTGATCGGTAAAGTCTGCGTCATCGGCAAAACCCGCGAGCAGGCAATGGCAAAAATGCGCGTCGCCCTCGCCGAACTTGCCGTAACCGGCATCAAAACCAATACCCCGCTGCACCGCGATTTGTTCAGCGACCCCGGTTTTCAAAAAGGCGGCGTCAGCATCCATTATCTGGAACACTGGCTGGAAGAACGTAAAGCCAAACAGGACAAATAAAACCGTCCCGCTTGGATAGTCGAAGGTCGTCTGAAAAACCGAATGGCTTTCAGACGACCTTTTTTCAGACAAATTGAATTCTGATTTCGGGCATACATCCGCGATTGCCGACAAGCCTATAATTATGACTGAGTAAGCCTGTCCGCCCCTATTTCACGCAAGAAAAAAACGTGTTCAGGCAGAAAAACGATTCAATCACACTGTTACTCCAATAGCCGAAACATACCGTAAACAACCAAAATTGCGTATTTGACCGCCATTTCCTATAGTGGATTAAATTTAAATCAGGACAAGGCGACGAAGCCGCAGACAGT